>CALFEW010000728.1 GCA_937958365.1 uncultured Chloroflexota bacterium
TAGGGTCTTGGGCCACGTTTTGCTGCAAATTTTGCCCGTGCGTGATGTGGCCCAATGCCTGTTCAATGATGAATCCGATTTTGACCAAGTAAAAAACCTCTGAGTAACATCAAGACCTGACAGGTTTCCGAAAACCTGTCAGGTCTAAAAGCGCAGGAATGGCAACCAGGGCGATACCGCCCATTTCCAGCAAAAAGTTGGGGTTGATTCCCATGAAGCCGCGATAGAGGAAGGCATCTATAGCGTGTAAGGAAATGGCGCGGAGCAGAGAAAATCCCGTCAGAAAAGCCACACCCACAACGGCCGTTACCTGCGACCGCGACAACGGCCGTAAAAAACGCACGAGCAGCAGCAAGCCCAACCCCATCAGCAACAAGACGCCGCCGATCAGCGCCCACTGCAAACCACCCCGCGCCGCGTACCAATCACCGCCCCAGGCCAGGAAGCGGCCTTGCGTCGTCAGGCGACCAACGAGGTTAAACTGCTTGTTGATCGCCAGAACGCCCATACCGACGCCTAAAAAGCCATACACATTGCGCTGATGGGGATCACTCCGGCGGAAGCGCCAGGCGCACAAGATACAGAGAACGGCCGTTCCCCAATATGCAGTCACCGTCAGCCACCACATAAAGAGTTATTCCTGACTGGACGCCCAGTCCAAAATCGCGTCGGCGACAAGGTTGGCCTTGTCCAGGCCCAATTCAGGATAAATAGGCAAGGTCATGATCTCAAAGGCCAGATTTTCTGTCTGGTCAAGGGAACCGGACAGTGGCGTTCGATTTTCGTAGGCAGGTTGCAAGTGGACGGGAACCGGATACAAAACCTGGGTTTCAATGCCGCGCTCGGACAGGAAGGCGCGCAAGGCTTCACGGCGAGGCGTGCGTAAGACGTATTGATGGTAAACGTGAACGGCCGTTTCCTTTACGCACGGCAGCGTCAGGGGCAGATGGGCTAACCGTTCGTTATACACCTGAGCAATGGCCTGACGACGGCCGTTATCTTCATCCAGATACGCCAATTTGACGCGCAAAATGGCTGCCTGGATGGGGTCCAGCCGCGAGTTAAGGCCGGGAATCAGGCTAATGTACCGTTCGCGCCAGCCATATTGGCGCAGCAGCCGTACATTATCGGCCAGGGTCGCATCGTTGGTGGCGATGACGCCGCCATCGCCCAACGCGCCCAAATTCTTCGTAGGGTAGAGACTGAAGGCGGCGATGTGGCCGATGGTTCCCACTTTACGGCCGTTTAGCATAGCCCCATGCGCCTGGGCGCAATCCTCGATGACGTACAAATTGTGCTGCCGGGCAACGTCCAGAATCGTGTCCATGTCGGCCGGGTGGCCGTAGAGATGGACGGGGATGATGGCTTTGAGCGTGCCGGGGAAGTGGCGCTGCGTGTGGGCAACGGCCGTTGCCAGCGCCGCCGGGTCGAGGGTGTAGGTGTCCGGGTCAATATCGGCAAAGACGGGGATGGCGCCGCAGCGCTCGATGGCTGAAATGGTGGCAACGGCCGTGTTGGACACCGAGATCACCCTGTCGCCGCTGCCAACGCCACAGGCGCGCAGAGCCAACTCCAGGGCATCCGTGCCATTGGCTACGCCGATGGCTTCTTTTGCGCCCAACCAGGCAGCAAATTCTTGTTCAAAAGCGGTTACTTCAGGCCCAAGAATGTACCAGCCGCTTTCTAAGACGCGCTGAACGGCCGTGTCTATTTCCGCTTTATGGGCTAAATAATTGGCATGAGGATTTGCCGGGACAATTTTGGCTTGATTTGTCATGGGTGGTTTTATTCGTTATCCAGATAGTTTTGTAGATAGTGCCGATAAAAATCGAGCGTTTTCGCCAGGCCTTCGCGCAGTCTCACTTTGGGTTCCCAGCCAACGGCCTGGTTGATTTTGCTATAGTCGGCGTAATAATCGCCGATGTCAATGCGTTTACGGTCGGCCGGATAGGTGCGCACCACAAATTCGCCGCCGCCGTTGACGTCAACCAACAGTTGGGCCACTTCTTGCAGGCTGACAACTTCCCTGTCCCCCAAATTGTATATCTGACCGTTGGCTTCATCGCTAACGGCCGTCAGCAGCAGTGCATCCACAGCGTCATCCACATAGGAAAAGTCACGTAATTGCTCGCCGCCCCAAACCTCAAATGGCTTCCCTTCCAACAACAGACGAATCCAGATTCCCAAGAACGTCTGGCGAGCATCTTTCACGCGCATTCGCGGGCCATAGGTGTTCGTCAGGCGCAGAGCGCAGGCGCGAATGCCATAGACGTTGTTGTACAAAATATGGTACCACTCGCCGGCCATTTTATTGATGCCGTTCACGTCAACAGGGCGTACCAGATGCTTTTCGTCCACCGGCAAATAGTCCGGTTTACCATAAATCTGGCGGGTGCTGGCAAAAACAACCTTGATGTCCGGGCTGTACTTGCGGCATGTTTCGAGGATGGAGAGTTGGGCACGGCCGTTAATCTCCAGGTCGGCGAATGGATTGCTCATAGAATCCATGTGGCTCGTCTGCCCGGCCAGATTAAATAGAAAATCATGCCCCTGGACCAGATAGTGCATACTAAACTGGTCCCGCACGTCAGAGATGTTCACCCGAACCTGGCCTTCGATGCCTGTTATGTTAAACAGGTTGCCGCCATATTCCGGGATCAAACTATCAATCAGGGTGACTTCTGCCCCCAATTCTACCAGCTTGAAAGCCAGGTTAGAACCGATAAACCCCAGCCCACCTGTGATCAGAACTTTACGATCCTTAAAAACCTCGTGCATGAAACACCCCCACTTTTCTGAACAGACCGGCTTCTGATCAGGTTAACATCATAATTCCCAGGCTAACATCATAATTCCCAGGCTAACACTCGATAACAAAAACAGACGCTGGAGTTTTTCATAAACTCTTGATCTCAACAGTGTACGAGCGCCAATAATCGCCGTACGCTTATTGATTAGCGCCTCTTGCGGGCGCAGCTTAATGCTTTCCCACATAATTGCCCAGGACAGCTTATAACGGTTGCCAAACACCAGAGACATCGGAATCGCAGTGAGCGCATGAGAATAAACATGTCGCTTCAAAGCCGCCGGATTTTGCATCTGAGCAGCCAACGGGCCTTCAAACACAGTATCAACGGCCTGCAATATCTCTACCATCAATTGCCGTTGTTTTACCGTCGCCTTCATGCTCTCTTTGTGCTGCCGGTAAGCATATAAATTTTCGCAGATATACCCAACCTTGCCCAAAGCACACAAATCAAACCAGAGCTGCAAATCCAGAACATATTGATACTTGAGGTTATAACCACCAATTTGCCGGAACGCCTCCCTACGAAACATCGGTCCACTATGCCCAATGTAGAACGTCATCGCTTTTTCAACCGCAACCACGCCCGGCATGATGGCATCCGACGGGAAAGACACCATATTCATAAGCTGGTTACCCTTGTTGTCGTATTCGGCTATCGTTGAGTAAACAAAAACGACATCTGGGTTCGCGTCCAGCAAAGCCACCTGACGTTCAAGCGCGGTAGGCGATTTGATCCAGTCATCGGAATCCATGTGTACCATGTACTTGCCACGAACCGCATCGGTGACGTCTTTTAAGTTTTGAGCAAAACCTTTGTTTTGCTCATTGACGTACAGACGAATCCTGTCGTCCTGATCTGCATATTTTTTTATCACTTCAACAGAGTTATCTGGCGACGCATCGTCAATGATCACGATCTCGAAATCGGTGAACGTTTGCTGCAAGATTGATTCGATGGTATGCCCAATATAATCTCCATAGTTATAACTTGTGATCGTAAGTGACACTGTAGGGGATTCTTTCGTCATGGTAGCACTAACCTCCAGATGCTCGCGTTGGGGCAACCGTATTTACTCCGTCGGCCGCATCTTCCACACTTTTATGATTAATTCAGGAAATAACGGCAAAGGAGTTTGTTGATTTCAATCGGGGCCACATTCGGAAAATGTCGCGGTTGACAATGAATCTGCTTTGAGCATGAAGTGGTCTCGAACGAGTTAAACAGGCAAAAAAAAGATTCGCATCAGCACGATCCTTTTCTCTGGTTGCCTGAAATACTTATTAGCTCTTGTTACGCGACTGCGCAGCATGAGTTATTGATAAAGTCAATTTATGGTCGCATTCGACACCGACGGTATAAGCCAAGTTAATCTTAACAACTTACAATTCGTCTTATCATGCGGCGTTGCTACCACCTGGTTTGTGGCCTGTTCCATTGCAGAACGCCGGGCGCCTTATGGATATGGCGTGTCTGATATGTAACGGACAGAACCTTTTTCCACCGGCTTGCGCAGGCCATCTACCACGCCATGCATGAGATAATAAAAGCGCTTGAATCCTTTCGGCCGGTGCAGGTGGGCAACCGGTTGGAACGGCATGTATATTCCGAAGATGAACATCCAGGTTAATACCAGGCGCAAAATGCGCAAATCGCCTACTTTGATGTATTTGCTGAATGTCGCGCCCATACCGTAGAAGTCGCGGCGGGATAAGTTGCGCATCTCTTCCCAGGTTCGGAAACCGTCGTGCAGCACGGCAATGTCGGCATTCTCATAGACCCACCACCCCTTGTAGAGCGCCCGAATCGCCACATCTTTGTCTTCGGCGGATGGGAATTGCGCACCAGGGCCAAGCGATTGATCGAATCCTTTAATGGATTCTATGAGCGAGCGTCGAATGGCCATGCCGGCACCTAGCCCAAGCCCTTTACCGAGGCCGTGGAACGATTCAGATGGGCTATGGATGATTCGGTTTTTCTCGAAGATGATGTTTGGCGTAAAACCGTCTACCGGGTTATAAGGCAGTGGTTCTACTGTACAAAAAACGACGCCGATTTCGGAATGCTGGTCGAAGGGGGCGGTGATCTTTTGCAGCCAGTCTTCGGGCAAGAGGCAGTCGTCGTCGGTGATGACCAGATAGGGCGCGGACGAAAGACGAATGCCCAGGTTTCGGGCGTAGCAGGTGCCTGTTATTTCAGAGTAAATGTAGCGGATACGGCCGTCTTGCAAAAATGGCGCAACCGCTTCTTCTGTTTCGCAATTTGAACTCTGGTCAATAATTAAAACTTCATATGAAGGGTCCTGACTTTTTAAGATGGACTGCAATGTAGCTTCGATTTTGTGCCCCCGGTTTCGAGTGGCAATAATTATTGCGTAACGAGGTATTTCGTTGTCCATTCAACCTACCTTTCAATTTATCTTTTTCTGCGAGTGATTAGCTAGTGTCGGTTATGCTAAAAGCTTGATCTTGGGCATAGATGAACGCAGAATTTTCTATTTGCCAGTGCGTTCTTAGCCATGAAAGCTCGCATCCAGAAATTCACATAACCTTATTTCCGAGATCATCTGGTCTATAGGGAAAATTTGTTGTGCTAACGACCAATCTGGCTGCCTTCGTTGATTGATGTATGTATTTCTTTACTTCAAGGTGTCGCCTTTTGACAATATGAGCCAGTTTTAATTGAGCGTGTGTTTAGAGGCAAGATAAACCGCCTGTCAAGAGTTTTAGCTATGGTTTGCGCAAATCAATGATCTCAAAACAGTTGCGTTACCTTAATGAAGAATCTCTTTCCCGTTTAACTTCTCTATTGTGGACCTTTCAGCTTACCAAATAGATTACTTTTTACCAGACCCTGATCGTTTGACTTACTTACGCTGACGCAGCACAAATGAGCAACTTGTGTGTTATTGGAAGTCGGGGTGATGATCGCGTGGTCTCTGCAGGAATCCGGCCGAAAGCAAAATTAATATGGGCCTCTTCAAAATATGGCAGCGTCTTGTCATGCTGAGAGAAGTGAAACAACCCAACACCTTTGGGATGCTTCACTTCGTTCAGCATGACGCGCTTCAGGCCCTATCTGAAAGACTCAAATATTTCCCATTCAGAAAATTTAGCGCCACCTCTTAGTGTAAGGCTTTCTGTGACGAACATAAAGGGGTTAAGGAGCGGGTGTTTCGGTGTTAGGCAGTCGTGGCAGCCAAATTTGTTTGCCCACGCTTAAAACGCCGCCTCTGTCCAGGCAGTTGACGCTTATGACCACATCTGGAGCCGCACCTGCCTGGACAGCCAGGTTTGAAATTGCGTCGTTGGGTTGAATGGTGTATTGCACCCAACCGTCAGGTGGGGAGATGACACACACGGCCGTATCCGCATCTGTTTCCGTAGTGGCCTCCGGCGTGGTTGTGGTTTCTGGGGCAACGGCCGTACTCTCCGGCGTACTTATCACGGGAGCATCCTCAACCACCTGATCGGTCGTCTGTTCCAACAAAATCACCTCAACATCATCCACATAGATGGTATTGTAAAACCCTTCGTCATTTTTGATATAAAACGCAGTGATGTAATTCGAGATCGGATCATAGACAAGATTATCAATCCACACGTAAATCTGAACCCAGGTGTTAGGAGGGATTGAACCATTTAGACCGAGGTGATACAGGCGTGTTTCCGAGAAGCTGCCACCTGAGGGCAGGTCGGCGGAGGTATCATCCGGGTTCCAATAGGTAAAGTCATTGCTGCCGATGACCGTCACGGCCAATTCGTCAGGTTCAATATAATCGTCACCACTATTGAGCCAGAAACTAAAACCCAGCGTTTCTTCATAAGTAAATGTTTTGTCGGCATCGGGCGTGACGGCAAAAAACAACGTTGTAAAATCTTTTTTGGGGGTAAAGGCGATGGCGTTTTGGCCGCTGTTGGCCTGGTTGGTACTGGCCAGGTCTATATCCGCATCGGGGTTGTCCAAAATCTCCCAATTGGCGTCTAATTCATCGTCGTAGATGACAAAACTCTCGGTGTCTACACTGGTGAGATCGCGGGTGGGCGAAGGCAGGGTAGCTCGCGGCGTAGAAGGTGGACGAGGAGTGGAGGTACTGCGTATGCTAAAGAGACTGGCGATGGTGGGCACGGCCGTGATCTGATCCTCGTTAGCAGGCTCTTGAGTCTGGTCGCTATTTTCGGATATAAAATAAGAGTGGGTCGTAGGCGTGGACTGCGGCACAGACGTAACCTCAGATGAGACAGTTCCTACGGTACAACTGGTCAGGGCCAAAAACAGAGATGCGTAAAAGATGAAACCGGCTTTTATTTTCATCTTTGATACTCGTTGGTGGCTGACTCGACAACGATTCTGACGACGTCGGCGGCATTTTGGCGGGCGTCGAAATGACATTCAGCGCGCAGGCGAGATGCAAAGCCCATTTGTTGGCGCAGGCGCGGGTATTCGGCCAATTGCCGGAGATGGTTGGTTAAAGCCTCGGCATCATCAGGGACCATGAGGAAACCATTTTCACCTTGAGCGACAATATCGGTTACGCCGCCAACGGCCGTAGCAATCACCGGCAACCCCGCAGCACAAGCCTCCACCACGGCAATGCCAAAAGCCTCAGCCTTGGTTGGCAAAACGAACACATCCGCCGCCTGATAGAGGGCAACCAGTTGTGGGGAATTCGGCTGCATGTTGTTATATACAGTGACTCCTGCCTCTGGCGGCAGTTGAGTACGTGTGACCAGGTTTAAGTTAGCAGAACCTTCGGGTAATGACCGAAACGCTTCAAGTAACACATCCCCTCCCTTGCGATACAAATCGCCACCTACAAACAAAATTTGCAGCGGGCCATTGTGTACGGCCGTGCCCGGCTTCCAGGTCTCCAGATCAACACCTGGTGGAATAACCGCAATCCGTTCTTCTTCTACGCCATAGTCTTCTATGAGGGATGCGCGTGTCCAGGTAGACCAGGGCAAGATTTTGACGGCATTTCTGAACAAATTTACATTTGCCCAATGCTTATACCGGCTCAACAAACCACCATTATCGGCCTGATGGTTATAATGTTCTCCCATCCGATCATATTGGATGGGCGTGATGTCGGTGCTAAGAATGTAGGGCTTTCTGCGGACGATTGCCCCGCCAATCACGGCCGGAACCTGTGTATTGAACAAAGCTACATCATAAGAAAGTTTCTGCAACCCCTTTTGCACTTCATTTCGACCACTCATCGTGCCACGCAGATTGTCGGGAAGGATGGACAGGCGGGCCAAAATACCGGCATATTCATAGGTTACCTGAACCCACGATACCTCAATTTGCGACGACTGGTCAATAAATCGTCGTAAGTTTTCATAATAGGCCCGGTGGCCTATATGTTGTTCCATCACAAAAGCTGCGCGTACCATGTGATATTCTCGGGCGTCGAGAAAGGCAACTAACGTGTAACAGACGCCAGTTTTTCCTCGTCTAATTCTTGATTTTTATAACTTTTGCCGGAATGCCAACGGCCGTAGCGTTGGCCGGCACATCTTCCAGAACCACCGCATTGGCGCCGATAGAAGCGCCATCGCCAATTTTGATGCCGCCCAAAATGCGCGCCCCCGCGCCCACAAAGACGTTGTCGCCAATTTCTGGGAACGCCCACTCGTTGCGCATCCCCATCGTCACCGAGCTGACCACGGTACAATTTCGGCCAATAGATTTGGCGACAATCACCGTGCCGATAGGATGGGCGATGTAAAACCCGCCGCCAATGTCTGTGCCCACCCGTATTTCCAGGCCATATATCAAATACAAAATCCACTGCGTAAATCCCGGAATCAAGCGGATGCCTTTATTCCTGCACCAGGTTCCCAGGCGAAACCATAACATCGCCTGTAACGGCATATGCCGGAAAAGTAATCTCATCGTCCTGGGAAAAGTCACTTTGGATGGATCGGCTATTTGTTGCGGGATAACCCATCGTTGTACATCTTGCTTAAACAGGTCGAACATTTTCTTTCACTTTTATGTCAGGTTTGAATGATGGTTGATCAATAAAAAGCGCGTCCGCTACTTTGGCTTAGTCACTACACCGTTAAAAAACAACTTGCGACCGCCCAACTGGTCGGACACACCCTGATAATACTGCAAATTAAAAATCCCACTGTAGGCGATTCGGGTCAGTCCGGCCAAATTCACGTCTGACCCAAATTTAGCCATACGTCCCAGCCTGGAAATAACCGAGGAACTGAGCCTGGACCGATCCAGGCAAATGTACGTTAGGAGCTGGATGAGGGGATTTCGCTGCCGACGAAATTCGCGGAAGATGGTGGGCAGCAGCCATTTCTGACCTTTGTCAACGTGAAACTGGACGTCGTTACGGCCGTAATCATAAGGAATCTTCAACCACGAGGCAAAACTGCGCTCCGCATAATGGTAGCCAATTGCCTTGGGGTTAAACTGAAAACGTAAGCCGCTTTTAGCCAGGCGATACGCCAGCTCCACATCTTCGGCGCGCCGAAAATGCGTGTCAAAACCCCCATGACTGACAAGATGATGACGCAGCAACGAGGTGTTACCGGTGTAAAACTGCCTGGCCGTTGGCGCCCATCTCCCGGAAGTCATGCTGTTGTACTGTTTTTCTAGCATAGCCTGCTCCCAGGCCACCCAGGGCAGCATCGCAAAATCTGGCGGTGTTATCATGGGTCCTAACACAACCGTGTGGCCGTCATCGTTCTGATGGATGTGCATATGCTCGGCGATCAACTGGGGCGTTGGCACGATGTCATCGTCAACAAACAAAACGATCTCGCCTTGCGCTTGCTCCAGACCCAGGTTGCGCGCCGCCGCCGCCCCCTGGTTCACCTGCGTCAGACCGCGGAAGTTTAGGGGCGTGCGAATGGATTGCAGGTACTCTCCCGTCCCATCCGTGGAGCCATCGGAAATAACGATGACCTCGAAATCAGCGAGAGGAAACTGCTGCTGTTCAAGCCCGGCCAGCGTATTTTTAAGGCGCGCCAGACGATTATACGTAGGTACAACAACGCTGAAGGTTGGCATAGTTTACAGTTCTCGAATGACCTTCGCTGGCATCCCAACAGCCAGGCTGCGCGGTGGAATATCTCGCGTAACCACGCTACCCGCCCCGATCACGCTGCCCGCGCCAATGGTGACGCCGGGCAAAACAATGACACGCGCCCCCAACCATACATTTTCTTCAATGATGATGGCGCTTGATTCCGGCCGTTCCTGGCGGCGTTCTGGCTCTAGCCGGTGAAAATTATTGTCCATGATGAGGACGTAAGTGCCTATGTTGCAGTCAGGACCGATGGATATGTGTTGATTAGCCGCAATAGAACAGCCATAGTTGATAAATGTGCCCGGACCAATGTAAAGGGTGGCGTTTTTGCCGGCTACCAGTTCCAGGGTAGCAATGGTCGAGACGATACGGACCCGATCCTCAATAATGAGTTTGCCCCAGTTGTAGGCGACCGGCTTTCCCCATACGCGCACTTTGGGTCCGACGTGGCTTGCCCGGCGCAGATACCATCTTGCGCGTAAAACGGCCCAACCATTCACCCAAATGCCCCGCAAACGGCCGTAACCGGTCTGAATCGTCTTAGAAAAGCTCATCTAACGTTTTGGCTCCGGGCTGTTAAGCTGCCGATCAATCTGAACATTCGCAGGCAATGGCAGCGACTGGTTGACCACACCTTCATACAGCTTTTCAAAATCAGATGTCATCCTTTGGGCGTTGAAGTACTGGTAGACGCGGGAACGGCCGTATTCACCCATTTGTTGACGCAGCGCCCTGTCGGCCATAAGCCGCATGATGTTGGCAGCCAATTGATCAATGTCGCCTGGTTCAGAAAGCAGCCCGGAACGGCCGTGTTCCACAATCTCCGGCACACCGCCACTGTTCAGAGCGACGATGGGTTTACGCATGGCCATGGCCTCCACAAACACCATGCCAAACGGCTCCTCAAAGCTTGGTAGTGTAAAAATATCGCCGGCCGCAAATAGCTGCCTGCTATCCGGGCGAAAACCGGTCAACGTAACCATATCCGCTAACTGCAAAGACGCAATCAAACCCTCTAATTCAGCGCGATTCCCCATGTAGGTGTCCTCGCTGCCAGCGATGAGCAAATAGAAGCTCTGACCGGCGTCTCGCACTTTAGCCAGGGCGCGCAGCAGGTCCGCCTGACCTTTGTAAGTCGCCATCCGGCCAATGGCAACAAGCAGTGGTGTTTCCGAATCTACGTTAAACTCGGCGCGAATACCCAGGCCATCTGCCTGGTCTTCCCAACGGACCAGGTCCAGGCCGTTTAAGATGTGGGTTGTCTTTTCAGCCGGGAAACCCATGGCCTTGCTGGATTGCACCACAAAATCGGAAACCCCGACCAACACGTCCGCCCTGTGCATGGCCCATTGCGACAGTGAACTGAGCCAATCTTCCACTTTAACGTGCAAATGCACCAGACACATGGCCCCGGATGCTTTCGCCAGCCAATAACCATAAAAAACGTCGCGGGGTTTTTCACTACAATGGATGATGTCAATTTTGTGTTTTCGCGTGTATCGCACCAGGTCCACGCCTGTCTTGAGCAACCTGCCACTGTCAAGAAGCAGCCCGGCGTTGGACTTTGTGTTGGCGTCTGAGTGCAGGGAAGGGCCAAAAGAAGTAGGTCTCAAGTGGATATCTGGTACCTGACTAAGCGCCGTAATGGATGGTGATGCGCTTTGTTTTGTGCCGGGGTTGCAGGCTACGTGTACCTCGAAGCGTTCCCGATTCAGATAACGCATCAACTTCTCGTGGATTTGGGAATCGGCCATGAAGTAAGGCTGCGATTGCATGAATAATATGGAAATCTTTCCGTTTTGCATTACGCCTCAAGAGTGACTGAGATGAAGATCTGCACGGCCGTTTGCTTTGGCAATGGGTCACGCTGCATTGTGAACATAATACACATCAAGTTCACGAATTGCTTTTGCGGGAACTCCGGCCACCATCGTATTTGCCGCCACGTCTTTTGTAACCATGGCGCCGGCAGCGACAACAGCCCCTTCGCCAATGGTGACGCCGGGAAGAATCGTACAGCGCGCGCCTAACCATGCGCCACTGCCAACGACGATAGGTTTGGCTACCAGTGGACCGGCTCGTTGATCGGTTGCGCCAATGTGATGTGAATTCGTAAGCAAAAGAACTTCGTGCCCAAAGGCCACCGTATTGCCAATGGAAATGGGAGCAGCCACATCAAAATGGCAGCCCACGTTGAACCAGCAACCATCGCCAATGGTAAGTCGCCCGTATATGTCGCCTTTACCGACAAATCTAGGCATCCCCCACATAACCGTTCCGTTACCAATTTCAAAGCCGATCAATCGCAGCAGCCGCACCCGTATACGACTGCCTACATTTGCTGGCAAGAGAAACACCAACATTTGCACAATCACCAGGCGTAAATGGAACGCACTAAATTCTTCGTAGATAATTCTTACTGCTTTTGCTATCCCTTTTTTCATTATGTCGTTTTCCTCGAATAGCAGGACGTCAATGTAATAGCTTGACCATAAGAAGTACCACCAGGCTGCCATGGGTCAAACGTAGCAACCTGGTAAGTTTAATTCATTTTATTGGTCTGGGCTGTGTTTCATACATGTTAATGGCGGTTGTGGTTTTGCGGAGCCAGGGAATAAATCGAGGTTAGTTGATCAAACCAGGTGCAGGCTGCGGGTCTGGTTGCCAGGGCCAACGCTTCTTTTCAACGGCCGTTGGCTGCCCCACGACACGTTCCATACAACTAACAGCGCCTATCATTGCCCCAAGATAAAGCATACTTTGTGTATCCCACGAAATATCTACATAAGCATAGACGAAGTGCATAGTAATATAAATGGTGGCCGTCGCGGCAATCGCGCGCAAATCGTTTGGCGGCATGCGCCGGATTGCTTGTGTACCAATCAGAACGGCCGTGCCAATAAAAAACAACATGGACAAAAAACCCCCAATACCCGTCTTCACCCACATGTAAATAATCGAGTTGTGAGGCAAATAAGACCACCACTCGAAAAAACTAATGTCGGGCAATGGGATCAGAATGTAAAATTGCTGCCCAAAGCCCACGCCGGTGAGCGGTTTTTGATGGATCGTAAAGCTGGTATTCACATTCTCAATGATGCGATAGAGGTTTGAAGACACGTCGGCAGCATTGGCCTGATCCTCAGCAACCACAGACTTGATCGCCTGCGCCGGCAAGCCCAAAGCGCCGCTGGCATTCCAAAAAACACCGATATACACAAGACCAATAAGTACGGCGGGAGGCGTAATGAGCCAGAAGACGTGACGCTTATGAATGTAAAGCAAGATAGCTAAGAAGGCCAACCCCATAAACAAGGTGATGAAAGCGGCACGTCGCTGGGCCGCGAGATAGGTTAATAAAGCAAACGGCAACACCGGAATCAAGGCAAAGCGTTTGACGGCCGAACCGTTATACAACCAGACTGCCAAAAACAAAATAAAAAGTGTGTTCAAATGGACCGCTGCCGAATGATCCATGATGGCATCCACACCCGCCAAACTGCTGTTCAACGTAAAAACAAAATAATAAACGCCATAAATGCTCTCAATCGTCAAAGCCAAAATAGCTGCCCACATGAGGTGGCTGAAATGTTCTCGTTTGTCGAGCAAATTGCTTGTCAGGATCACCATGGCAATCAGATAAAAAATCGGGCGTGTTTCCCACAAGGCAATGTTCACGCTCCCCCCGGTAGCCACGCCATAAAACAGGCCAACTGCCACAAAAACGAGAAATACCACGGCCGGCCAAAATATCTCACTGACATAAAACTGCAATCGCCGCTGCATCAAACCACGGCCTAACCAGGAAACGGCCGTTACCACAATAAACGCCTCCAATGGGCTGATAATCAGCGCATCATGCAAAAACAAAATAGATTCGCGGCTCGAAAAGTTCTTCAGGAAAGGATACCAGGGCATCAACACCCCATCACCGGTCAACCCCAGGAATACAATCAAATAAATCCCGTAACGCGGTTGGTAAAGAACAAGCGCCAGACCAAACAAAAAAATCACCCAGGCAATCGAACTTGGCTTAGGTCCTCCACGCAACATCAACAAAGCAAAAAGCGATGTCATGCCAAGAATAGATAGAAACCAGAAAGACCAGACAAATGCTGAATTCAGCTTCCGTCTGTCTACTGATTGAACCTGACTCCGATACAGATAACTTTCCATCTAATTCATTCGTCTCAACAAAACCATCTGCCCTTCGGCAGAAAGAAAGACATTTCAGGCGCAGCCCGCCAACAAAACGTTCACCTGACAGGCTTCTCTTGATCTTCGCTTCAAAGCTGATTCAAGAAAAAATACGCAAAGCTAATGAGCAGACAAACAACCAACAAAACCTGTTGGCGACGGCCTAACGGGACCTTCCAAAACAACAGGCCGCCTACAAAACAAAGGACAATAAATAAGACAAATAGCTTCATAACAAACGGTAAATCAATAGCGCCGGCCTAGAGACGGCGCACGTCATGGCCTCAGCCTCTACAAAGACAACAACCGCGAAATGGTACGCGGCGTGGCTATCTTGATCCGATTTAAGATAACACCCTTCATTTCCATGTGATCAATATCATCAAGCGCCAACCGCACATCTTCAACAACCGTTACCCCCTGATGAACCACCAAAACGCCGGCCGAAGCCAACGAGGCCAGGGGAACAGCGTCACTCGTCGCCCGCAAAGCCGGAATATCCAGAATCAAATAATCAAATCGAGTCTCCAACTCATTCAGAATCTCTTTGATAATTTGACTGCGCGCCATCACCGGTCTGTCATCCCTTTCCAAAACACCAGCCGGCAAATAGGAGAAATTTGACCACCCCGTGGGCGCAACCACGTCTTCCAAAGCCGCTCTATTGGTAATCACGGCCGCTAAACCTTCATTATCCGGGGCAATAAATGGCGAAGGCGAAGGCCACCACCAATTCAATTCAATCACACAAACTTTGGCTCCTAGATCGTGGGCCATCACAACGCCTAAAGCGCGTGAATTAAAAGTGACGCCCTCGTTGCGCAAAGCCGCAACCAGCGCCAAACGCTTGGGCATCTCTGCCTTGCGATTCATGCGCGTGACCATCTGGCGCAGCCTATCCACAACCACACCATCAAAAATCTGGATTGGGTCTCCATCCCCTCCTGGCAAAACCAGAGGATCAAACTGCGATTCCTTTTTACGTCTTCGTATCATTTGCATACCACCAACCATCTCACCAAAAAGTCAACTCTAACGATTCCAACTAAACTTTTGCCAGGCCCTTGCGCCAACATTTGTGAAACCATACATGGAGGCCCATCTATCATGGAACCGGCTGTACTTTACGAATACCTAACCGCGCCAATACAGACATAAACAAACTTCTGAAAAGCGCCCAATCTTCCTGGGGCACAACCTTCAACAAAAGGATCATCGCCAGGAACACAACGGCGCCCACGACGATAGGAATAACCACAAAGAAATCGCGCATCCACCAGGTCGCGGCAACCATGACGCCACCCGACAGAAAAACCTTGAATGCGTATTGGGCCGTCTGCCGTGTCAGCGTGTTCCGAGGCATCAGACGCAAACCGGCAATCATCATGCCCGACTCAGTGATAACAAAAGCCAAAGCCCCACCAATGGCTCCATTATTAAACGTCGCCTGACACCACGGAACCAATATCAAATCCAGAGGAAGTGATACAAAAGTCGCCACCGCCATGACCCACGTCCACATATTTTGCTTATCAACCGAAATAAGGAATTGGCCCACCAGCATATTTTGATAAGTCAACAACAAGACAATCCCCATAACTGCTAAAACAGGGCCGCTATTAATAAACCCTTCGCCGAACAACAACAAAACGACCCCATTAGCAACAACCAGGACCCCTAGACCGATAGGCACACTCAGTAACAACAACAAGTCAAAACTTTTGCGCATGATTTTGGGCAATGAATCAGGATCATTCGCATACGCTTGCGACAAAACGGGGAAAATAGCCGTGATAAATACAGTGGGAATAAACAACAGCGTGCCAAACAATCTGTCGGCCGCACTATACCAGCCAACGACAGTTTCGTTGGCAACCAATGAAATGATAATCACGTCAATTTGCACATAAATGACCAGGAAAATGCCCGTCAGCAAAAATGGCACACCGGAACGCAGCAGCCATCGTGCGCTGTCCATGGTGAAGCACCAAAGGCATAGCTTCTGCGTTCGATTCACAAAGTAAAGATAAATCACCATCGTCACTAAGACTGCGCCAATGTTAACGGCCGCAATCACCAACACCCCCTGCCCCAACAACACCAAAACGATACTGACGATTGTTCCAAATGCCTTTCCCGCAACATCGCCAATCGCTTTGTATTCCATGCGTTGAAAGCCTTGCAGCACAGCCCCGAAAGCGCTTAAAACTTGCGCAAACAAATCTGAAATACCAATAATGACCACAACGAGAACGGTTTCCGGTGAATAGTCCACGTTTGTGACATAAATGAATACAGCCAGGAATCCTACGACAAAAAAAATGGCTCTTAATACAATTGACGTGGATAAATGTTCAGGCATCCGGCTCGAATCGCGAGCGATTTCTTTGATAAGGACAATGTCCATACCAAAGGCAATAAACACCATCACCATAGCCCACAAGGAACCGGCTAAGTGCAATTGACCTATGGCTTCTGCTCCCAGATAACGGGGTAAAAACACCGTCAACAAGAGCGTCAGACCCCAGGTGAGCAGCTGTGACGCCATCAAGACGCTGGCGTTTTTGGCGACGGTTCTGCTGGTGGTTTCGTTCATATAGCCACTTCTACTTCGGTTGACTCTTGTTCCACTATTTCACCCTGAACACGCTTGCTGCCTTCTAGCAATAAATTTGCATCGTTCGGTTTTCGCTGCCAGAAGCGTCTTTTACGGGGCGTCACATCTGGTATTTCCGCCATGACAGGCAGGTCCAGGCGATTTTGTACGTCAATCGGCAGACGGAAACTACGATCTAGAATCGCAGCGCCAACAATGGCGCCTCCGCTTAACATAAAACCGACCGCAATAAAAATGATGACATTAACGGCCGTTTCCTTCAGCGAAGTGACCGAATCTGTGGGCAGCTTGGGGGCATCAATAACAAAATAAGTCTGCCGCATATCGCTTTCAATCTGGGCCATGGCCAGCCGGGAATTCTCCTCTTTGTCAAGCGCACTGGCATATCGAGCAGCGGCGAGGTTAATGTTGGCCTGCAAACGATCAATTTCCAATTGCTCTTCACCTGGCCGATCCCCACGGATAGGCGCGGGATTCGTGCGCAAGAAGTCCTTCATGTCCTCGCGCGCCTGCGATAGCTCTTCTTCATAAGTTCCAATGACCTCGCTGAAGAAGACCTGCGCCGACTCACTTTCGGCTCTTCTGGCGTTTATTTGCCATTGCAGGTAGCTTTCAATGGTGGCGCTCACAAGTTGATAAGCTAATTCCGGGTCCTCATTGGCGGCATTGATGGACATTTGATTATCGCCAATCGTACTGGCCCAGACATTTTTGCGTGTTTCTGCGAGAATCTCATTGACCGCGTTGTTTCCCTGGCCCATATCAGATTCCAACTTTGTTTGGGCTACCACAGCGCGGACAAAGGCATTGGTCTGCATCAAGTCCGTTACTTGTTTGGACACAGCCTGAGAAGGCGTTGTCCACCAGCTTGTGCTGTTACTGTTTATCGCTGTGAGGGAAGCCAGCAGAGATTCATCCTGCACGTAGAGAACCCCCTGAGCAATGTATTTAGGCTCTACTCGGTAGAAAACAAAATAGGCGCTGAGCGCCGTCATCAGAACGATGGGGAGTAAATAGAGCCAGCGATGACGGAAATAGCTTTCCAGTAACCGATAAATTATTAAGCGAATCATAGGATTCTCCGTTAGCTATCAACTTTCAGAAATGTTTCATACTGTAGCAAAGGCTTTAACCGGTCTATATTATCCGGTTAAAGCCTTTACTTTAAACCCTGTTTCTGAACATGTATATTAAGTTATGCCTGACTAAGCTGCTGCCTGGCCTTTAATTTTCTAGCAAGTATGTTTACACCTGTTGAATGGCGGGAAACGGCCGTTGCCCCTTCCCTTCCCTACCATTCATTACGGCGTCTGTGGCGACCAGATCGAGATGTCTCGGAAGTGCCAGCCGCCACCCCACCAATCTTGCCCACGAAATAGCACGCTGCTAGTTCCTTGTGGAATGGGCATCCAATAAGATTTGAACGACTCATCGGCAAAAGAATAATCGCGGTGCTTCTGATACGCGGCATTCTGCCAGGTACTGCCATTATCGAAACTCACCTGCAAGTTGCCACCAATCCCGGCAAAGCGCAAATGGGAATTGGCCGGAGCCGGAGCAGAGAAATTCACGCGGTTGCTGCCACTACTATTGACATAACGCCGATCAGCCTTGAGTATGGTAAAAGGGACCGCAGGCTCAACAAACACGTTATCCCAATGCCAGGTTTGTGGCCCGCCATTGCCATCTTTCCAGGGATTATAGGAATGATGCCCAAACTGAATAACCCCTTGTGTCCAGTTCAGTGGGCTGATGTCTGTGTCTACCCACCAAAAATTGTAGTCTGGCATACCAAACTTAATGTGCGTTCGAGAAATGCGGAGTTCAAAGGTATCTCGACGCTGCGGGCTGGGTTCCAGGAAGTCGTTGTATGGAACCCACCAGGTACTCTCTAGACTATCTTCCTGGAAATTGCGATAAACGCTCGCGCCAAATGTGGGACCATTAAAGTCGCCCATGTCTATGTGAACGGCATTGTGCGGCTCGCCATTCAGATCAGGCAGCCAATTCATCAGAGCAAGCTGCAAATTATCGTCGTAAGGCGTAATCCATACGTCCACCCAATCACGCAAAGAACGGCGTTCTGTGGACATGTCCCAGCGAATGACAGCTTCTCCCTCGGAAAAATCAACCATCTGGTTCGGCGTCAAATAAATGAGACCATAACCGGAGGCGTTAATGGCCGTCATGATGTGATTGTTGCACTGGTAAACGGTGTCTTCATAGGCCGTAACGTCGTGGGTTGTCGCCGGTGACTCGCAATTGGGACCATGCTGCGCGTCCATGGCTTCCAGGTTATACCAGGTATCCACGTTACGTGAATGCACAGTAATATCCCAAGTCGCCGAACGCCACGGCGTTGGATGCGCCGGTGCGCCATCAAAGGTTTCCATAAAGTTAGCGGGCGGCGCGGGCACAGTAATGAAAGGCAAATAAACGACTGGATCCGTTGAAGGTTCCTGGGCGGCTACATGAGTTGGTTTCGATGTAATCTGCTGTGGCAAGGTGATTGTTACGACACTTATTAAAAACACTACTATTACATAAATTACCGGTTTTTTAAGTTTCATACAGACCTTTCCTTAGCACTGGTTTGTAGCACTATAGTGTGTCGGTCTGCAATCGTCAATCTAAAGTCACCCCAAAGTAGCGTAACAATTAAGAAATCCTCATGCTGGCAAAGCCACAAAGTTCTCTACGCTCCAGTTACCGCGAGCATATGAATCCGGTAACATTTCAATTTTGTAGCCCAATTCCGCCAAAAAGGTGATACAAAGCTCCTTTTTGCGCTGAAATTCGGCCGGTTCACCATCATCTATTTCAATTATTAAGGTAGGCTTGTACGTTTGAATAGTGTGCGTCATCCCCCTTAAGACATTTATTTCGGCCCCTTCCACATCTATCTTCACAAAGGAAGGTGGCGCGCCACGCTGTTGGCCGACAAAATCATCCAGCGTAATGAGGCTGATCGATATCGTGCCTTTGTAATCAGGCGGTGGCGCAGCCACGGATAGAGACGCCCCGCCGGAATGATGGGCCAATTGCAGTTCGCCTGTGCCGTTGGTGTCGGACACGGCCGTTTCCCACACCGTCACCTGCTTCATCCCATTCAAATCACAATTGTGCTGCACCGCAGCCGCATTCTCCGGAACCGGCTCAAAGGCATGAACCTGCCCCGCCGGCCCGACCAGACGCGCCCCAATCACCGTGAAGAAACCCACGTTGGCCCCCACGTCATAAAATACGCCGCCCTCATGCAAATAGCGCCCAAACGCTTCCTGCACCGGTATTTCGTTCAGGCCCAGCCCATATTCCGGGTTGGAATTGGCGGAATTGAAGCGCAGCCCTGTCCCAATGCCTTCGGCAATCGTCACGTCGCGGTTGCGCACCCACAACCGCTGCAAACGCCGCGCCGTCTGGTTAGACCGGATACGGTTGATGAATCCATCTTGTTCCTTGCCATTTATAGAACTCATTTTATTGCTCCTTACGCCGCCCGGTAAACTGCCGGAACACCGTGCCGGTGTCATTGCCCCATTCCCAGTTGGCTAAAATGCCCACCCGTCGAATCGTCAGGCGGTTAAATTGTGGATAGACGTCCGTCAGGGCGCGATACAACACCGGTTCGTCGTTGACATAAGCCATGTAATGCACGCCATCAAACGCCACGCGCAGGCGATACGGCCGTCCCCAATGAATGCGCCCGCCCACATTGCTCCACACAGCGTCAAAAATTTCCTCAAAACCATTGATATAAAAGAAGGACGAAATCGAAGCGCCCTGGTAAGAATCATCCAGCCAGGTATTCACCAATAGCTGATTGTGTTCATCCTGCCAGAAGACAAACCCGCCACGGCCGTGTTGCCAATCACCGCGCACAGAACCGGGGGGCGTCACTTCCACCTCCAGTTCGGCAAACGCGGGATCATCCCAGGGAATGGTGTAAAACGTGCGGCCAGGATTGGGACTGGTAGGGCCGCCAACCACGCCGGCCGCTTCATCTCCGCGCAGGGTGATGGTTCCCCGGCCAAAATCTTTCTGCCACACTTTGCCGCCCACGCTGGTTTTGTGGCCGGCCAGATCGGCCGCTTCCCCGGCAAAAGTGTCGGCAACGGCCGTTACCCTTTTCGCCGGCTGCCAGGACGAGGCAAACGCAAATTCGGCCGGAACCGCAACCGCTCGTGGATGGGCCTCTAAATCACGCAGCGCCACATCATCACCCGCCGCCCCGCAGAAACCGACGCCGCCCGCGTTTTGCAGTCTGGCGTCTGTGAACCAGTCGTTAAAGAGGAAACGGCCGTTCACCGCCACCGAAAAACGCTCGCCATCATCCACAATCTGCACCGAATTGGCCGCATCCGCCAGCCAACCATGCGCCGCATCCACGCCCATTTCCGCCACGACGCCGTCTAGCCGCAACAGCAGACGGCAGCGGTCTTGCCGCATTGCCAGGCTCCAATAATTGGCCTCATCCTGAAAACGCCAGACCAACTGCGCCTCGGCGTCTGGCGCAGCCAACGTCACCAAAGCATGAACCAGGCCGGCCGGTTCACCGGCGTCTAAAATCGCCAGACTGTCGTTTTCCAAAGCGCGCGCGCCTACGGCCGTGCGCGCAAAATCGCCCTGATAGACGCGCCACACGCCGCCCTGTTCTGCCGGAGAATCGGTCAGACGGCCGTTCCCCACCAATCGGTCGGCCAGGTGCGCTGTGCCGTACCAGCTATCCAGAGTGGCGATTTTTTGCACGGCCGTGCCATACACCCGCGAATCTACGCGAAAACCAATCTGCCCCAACACGCTCTGATGCACACCGGCATACACCTCCGGCGCATCCTCAAAGGCATCAATCGCCAACGGCCGCATCCGCGGAAAAGCCGCCAGCCCATGCGCCCCCGGCAGCGACGCCGCATAATACGCCGCTCCTTTCTCGCGCAAAATCACCACAAAATAAATCGGGATGTTTTGCAGGCCGCGCAAAACGGGCAGCGTCCCGCCCGTCGCCCGCACCCACAGTTCGCCGTTTTCTGCCCCGGTGGCATGAACGATCAACGAATTGCCTTGCGTGACGGGATCGGTCGGATTTTCTGCAGGGAACCAGCCCACCGCCAGATTTTCGTCCAGCAGACCGCTCTCGACGCGCCGATAATGCCGGTTTAGCCAGAACCAGCGCCGCCACTGCCGCACAAAATGCTTCTTATTGCCGCCCCGGGTCCAGGCGATGAGGCGCTGCGGGATGGTTTGGGTTTCGCCGCCCAACAGCCAACGCTGCAAACGCCCCGGAATGCTCTGCCCCAGATCGCCGACCTGCGACGTGTTGTGCCCGTTTAACATATGCACGCCAAACGCCAGCCCGTTTTCGCGCCGATAGGGGCCATAGGCCAGACCAGAACGCCCCCAACCCGGCTGCCGCAGCGGCTGGATGCGCAGCGCTCCGCCATCCGTGCTGATGACGCGCTCGACGTCCATGCCGCCCCGGCGCACGCCGGCTGCATTTCGGCTGCCGATCACCTCCCCGGCGCTTAAGGTTTGCACAAAGGAATCAGTAAAATAAAGGTTGGATACGGTGGTCTTTTCAGACTTGGCAATATGCATAGTCACCTTGATGGTCAGTTTCTACGGCGCAGGACAAAAAAGCCGCCCAGAACCAAAATAGCCATGACGCTCACGCCAACAGCCAGGATGCCCGGCGAGAATACGGCCGTTTCCGGTTCCGGCAATAGCGCAGTCGCCGTAGATTCCGGCTGCGGGCTGGCCGCGCTGGATACGGCATCCGGTACGGCCGTTGCCACAACGTCCGTTGTCGCAACTTCGGTCGGCGGAAGTGTGGTTGGTTCCGGCTGCGCGATGGGCGCGTCTGGCCCCGCCTGGAACTGTTCGGCGACCTCGGCGGCGGTTAGCGCCCGGCCATACAGCGCCAGCCGGTGATATTCACCCAACCAGGGACGGTCCAACGAAAACTCGTTGCCCAGCGCCAGGCGATAGCTGGCGTCCCAACCGGCCAGGTCGCCGCCAATTTGTCCGGCGGCGGCCACTTCGCCGTTCTGATAAAGCGTCGCCTGCCCGCTGGCGTCGCGGGTATACACCAGATGCACCAGGTCGGTCGTCACTACGTTGTCGGCTGTGATCAGCGACGGCACGCCATTCTCCGACGTGGCGCTGCTGCGCAGGCGCACGTCGTACGCGCCAAACTCTTGCCCCAACGTCAGGTTGCGGTAAAACGGGTCAAACGACAGGCTGACGATGCGCGCCGGGCCATCCTGGTCTACGCTGGCCGGTTTTAACCAGACTGCCAGCGTCAGTTCGTTGTTGGCAGGGATGGCGCTGTTGAGTTTGGCGGCGGCCTGTTCCGTCGCCAGAATGGTGGGCGCTTGCAGCAGCAGCCCACCGTCCGGCAGCCAGGTAACGGCCGTTTCCTCGCCAATCAACAAATCCAACGGCTCGCCCACGCCAGACACGTCGCGCACCACATTGCCCGCGCCTTCGGCAAACGTGTACAGCGCCAGCGGCCCCTGGATGGCGGCAGAGTCGGCCAGCGCTTCGGGCGGCACGGCCGTTTCTGCGGCTTCCGGCTGCATTACCTCTGGCGTCGCGGCGCTGTCCGATGTGGTCGTCAAGCGGTTTAACTCGTCGTTGCGCCACAGGTGGACAAACTGCGACTCGTCATAAGCGATGCTGACGATGTCCAGGTCGCCGTCGCCGTCCAGGTCTACCGTTTGCCCGCCCAGGTGGCTCTCTTGGCCTTCGTCAACCAGCTTCTCGGTGAAGTTGCCCTGGCCGTCGTTGATCCACACGGCCGTTGCCTTGCGGCCGCGATGTTCGGCCAACACCAGGTCTATGTCGCCGTCGCCGTCCATGTCGGCGGCGTCCAGGCTGTTGGTGGTGGCCTGGCTGACGATGAGGCTGCGCGGCCAATCGCCGCTGGTCGGATCGGCCGGCTGCGCCCACCAGAAGGTCTGGGCGTCGCTGGCCTCACCGTTTTCTTCGGTGACGATGATGTCGAGACGGCCGTCGCCGTTCAAATCGGCCAATTCGGTGCGGTCCGGGTAGAGCGCTTCGTCAAACGTCCCAATCGGGAAAGCGGCCCAATCATCGGAACCGTCGCCGGGGTTGCGATACCATTCCACCCGCTTGGAATCGCCGGTGGTCGCGGCAACGTCCAGGTAGCCGTCGCCGTCTACGTCGCCAAAGGCGAAACCTTCGTCGGACGGATTGGCGCTGACGTGAACACGCGGCCAATCACCGGCGGACGGATCGGCCGGCAGCGTGAAGTAATAGATGCCGTTGCCGCTGGAAATGGCGACAACCGGCGGCGAATCGGCGGACAAAACGGCCGTGCGATACCCCTGCGCGCCCAGTTCATGGCTGGCCGCCGGCACGTCGCCCACACGAACGGCCGTCCAGTCCGTCGCGGCGGCGTCTGTGGCTTCCAGCCAGTAGACGACCAGGTCGCCTTCGCTCTTTTGCGCCAGCACGTCGGCCAGGTCGTCGCCATCTACGTTCAGGGTGAGGAAGGCGTGCATGTCGGCGGGAAATTCGCGGCGCGGCCAGTCGCCCAACAAATCGCCGCCGGGATTGGCATACCAGTAGCGCCCGGAGAGGATGTCTATACGGCCGTCGCCATCCAGATCACCAAAGCCCAGGCCAAAGGTTTGCGCGTGTTGGTCAGTGATTTGCTTGTAGGTCCAGCGATCCAGCGCCCCGGCCGCATCCAGTCGGTTTTCCCACAATCTAACCGGGGGATTGCCGGTCCAGTTGGCCCCATAAATGTCATAATCGCCATCATTGCCGATGTCGGCGACGACGCCGTTGTGCAGGCCACCCGTACCGACCACCTGTTTTTCCCAGGAGGTTGCCTGCCCGTCCACGTTGAACAGGATCATGATTTCTTGCGCGGCGGAGGTGTGCATCTGGCCCAGCACCACGTCCAGATCGCCGTCCAGGTCCATGTCGGCGGCTTGCAGAGTGTGGGCTTTTTCCAGGCCGGGCAGGATGGTGTGGCGCGTCCACGCGCCGGTGGGATCGCCATTGTCGGCCGACCACCAGTCTACGTCGGCGGTGTTTTCGGAGCTGGAGAAGAGGATGTCCATACGGCCGTCCTGGTCCAAATCCACCACCAGCGCTTTGAAGTCGGAATCGGCCGCGCCGATGTCGTAGGGGGTCCAGTTGGCGGCGATGCGGGCCGCTGCGCCGCCAGGATTATGCGCCCATTGGCCGCGCAGGACCAGATCAACGTGGCCGTCACCGTCCACGTCACCGCTGGTCATGCCCTCGTTGCCGGTGTTCAGGCCGCTCAAATCCACCTGGCTCCAGGTATTAACGGCCGTCTGGAAAAAAATCATGACAGCATCCTGGCGGCGGGTAGCCACGTCCAGGAAACCGTCATCGTCGAAATCGGCCACGTGTACATCTTTGCCCCAACTGCCGATGGTTCCGATGGTGTGGCGGGTCCAGGTTTCGCCGCTGAAGGGATCGCCGGACGGCCGTGGGTTTTCAAACCAGACAAGGTTGTCCGGGCCGTCGCCATCGGGCACAACGATGTCCAGATCGCCATCGCCATCTACGTCGCCTAAACGGCCGTCGGTGGTGAATTCGTTGTTGGGCGTGGCGATGACGGTTTTTTGCCAGGTGGGGTAATGGTACCAGTTCAGTTTTTCGTCGGTGATGCCGCCGAGGATCAGGTCGGGGAAACCATCGCCGTCTATGTCGCCGACCAGTTTCACGTCGCCGCCCACGTCGCCGTCAATTTCTACCAGGTCGAAGGGGATGTCGGCTAATTGGAGGGCCGGATTGCTTTGGGGCGGGCTGGCGAAGGCTACGGCCGTGCCCACCGCCATGTTGACGCGCCGCTTGATGCCATCAATAGACGGCCGTCGCCAGGCAATATACGCGCTGCCCAGCAGCAGCATGGCGATGATCAGATAAACTGCTAAACGTCTCGTTTTCATTGGGTACGCTTCCTTCCCTTGGGTCAAGGGACAGCGTCAAATTGCTGCGTCTCCGGGTGTTGGCGGCGTTGGCCCGTTTCCTGAGAATGGGTAGTGATGAAAGAGTTCTTTTCCCCGAAAAAAGCATTCCAGCCATTCCCCATCAGACACGTCGGCGAGGGTTAACCAATGGGCGTCTGGCAGAAGCCTGGACATTTGGGTTTTATGTTCCGCCAGGGCAGCACGCTTCTGGTCCACCGAATCACTTATGTTAACTGAATAGCGAAAATCAGCCAACAACCGCAGGCCAGAGCGCATGGTCAGGGTGTTTTTGAGGATGGCGCGCCGGTCGCCCAGGGCGTTTTGGCCCAGGCCGACCCAGGGCCAATGATACCAGGCCCAGACCGGATATTCGTAGATGGCGGCTGGGTGGCCGACCTGTTGCAGGGCGGCGAGGACGGCGTGGGTGGTGCTGTAGTGGTCGGGTGGCGGTTCGTGGCGATAGGGGATAAACACCTGTTCTGGCCGGAGATCGGTCAGCAATTTGACGATTGGGGGGACGGCCGTTTCTTTTTGTTCAGTGACACGGCCGTCTGTCAGGTCTAAAAAGGTTACGTCTTCAGCCGCCACGCCCAGCGTGCGGCAGGCCGCCAGCGCCTCGTCGGCCCGGCGGGCGATGAGGTCAGCTTCGGGAATCAGGCCGGCGTGAGAGCGACGGCCGTCGGTCATAAACACAACGGAAACGTGCGCATTCCTGGCGCGTTTGCCGATGATCGTACCGCCGCAGCCCAACGTCTCGTCGTCCTGGTGCGGCGCAAAAACTACAGCTTTTTGCGGCCAAAATGCTTCGTCCGGTTGTTGGGCGCGCGCTTCTAGCGAACGCCAAAGAAGCCGTTGTATGCTGGATTGGATAGACATTTTAAAACCACCCTGGGTTTAGACTGGTTCACGGCCGTGTGATAATCTGGTTTTACTTCTGCGGATCAGATGGCTCCTGACGTGAACCGAGACCGGTGCGAACACCGACGAGCAGATCGCTGCCCAGGCTGCGCAGCTTATCAAGCGACAAGACATTCTTGCTGAGAAAGCCAACCACCCGCAGCCGGTCTGTCATAGAAATTGGGGCGCGGCGCGCCATCTGAAGGTAATCCGAATAGCGCCGCCAGCGTGGCAGAACCAGCCGGTTTTTATTGCGCGTATCAAACCAGACGGCCAGGTCCTTTTCTTCGTTATACACTTCGGTAGATATTTGTGGGTGAACCCGGCGATAGAGCAAAAAGTCCGGCAGTTCGTGAAACTCGCCGTACAAGGTTAATTCCGCCAGAAGGTTGCGATCCGAGCGAGGATAATTGGCGATGAGCGGCGTCCTGGCAAGAACCGACGAGCGCATGAGGCCAAAGATGGGGTTACACCAACCCGGCGTATTCACCAGCTTGTGAAATCGCTCGTAGGGCTTGGGCGAGCGTAGGTGTAAATCGTCTGAGTAATATTCCAGCACGCCGCCATGTTCATCAATCAGGACGGTCTGGGAATAACAGATGACGACGTTGGGTTCGTTGTCCAAAATTTCCACGCTGCGCGCCAAAAATTCGGGGGCGCAGCGGTCGTCGTGGGCGATCCACTTAAAATAGCTGCCGCTGGCTGCGTGAAAGGTCTGGTTGTAATTGGGGGCAGCCCCCAGGTTTTGCGGGTTGCGAATGTAGGTGATACGGCCGTCTTTGGCCGCATAGGCGCGACAAATCGCTTCCGTTCCATCCGTCGAAGCGTTATCCGAGATGATCAGCTCGAAATTTTCATACGTCTGAGCCAGAACAGACTCGATAGCCTCCGCCAGATAGTTTTCGCCGTTATACACGGGCAAGCCAATGCTCACTTTGGCCTTAGATTGGGTCATGCGACCTCCCAATGTCTCCACGTGTCATAGACCCTCAGACCGATGGAGACAATTTCTCGTATTTTTCCAGCAATCTTTGCGCCACCTGGGACCAGGAAAACAGCGTCTGGACACGTTCATATCCCAGGTGTTCCAACTCCTGCCGCAAGTTTTCGTCTTCAAAGACCCGCGTAATCGCGGCCGCCAACGCCTGGACGTCGCCGCGGTCTACAAGCAGACCGGCACGGCCGTTATCCGTAATTTCCACCATGCCACCGGCGCGGGTAGCCACCACTGGAATCCGGGTGGTCATCGCTTCCACCAAACTCATGCCAAACGATTCACTGTACGAAGGATTCACCAGCACGGCTGCTTTCTGATAATGCTTCACCAGATCAGTCTGGCCCATGCCGCCCAAAAAATTCACCCGTTGCTTCAGGTGGTCAGGAATCAATCGCTGAAGGTAGTCGCTGTAATCTTCATGATAGAACTTAGCCAACCCACTCACCAGCGGGTCGTTGCTGACGCCGACGATAAATTCACTCGGCAGCGCCCCAATCGGACCGGCGATGTCCAGGATGGCGTCTGGATGCTTCTCCGCCACGAGGCAAAACGCTTCAATCAGATCATGGACGCCTTTTTCTGGCGACACCCGGCCCACAAACAAGATGCGCTTTTCTCTAGTTGAAGCCGACGCCCCATTGTTTTCGGCGCTGACAAAAACATCGGTATCCACGCCATTGTAGATGGTCTGGCAGCGTTCCGCGTAGTGCGGGTAGCGCTGACGCGCCAACTCCGCGATGTAGTTGCTCGATCCCAGTATGAGGTCCGATTGCTCGATCCGCTGCTCCATCACGTCATAATCAAGCTGGTTCAGCCACTCACAATTCATATGCAGGACAATTTTCGCCTTCGGGTTCAATGCGCGAATGATAGGCACAAACTGGGTAAAGTTGTGAATGTGGACAATTTGAACCTTCTGCTGCTTGAGGCTCCAGGCTATCTGGAAAGCATAATCAAAGTAGTAAAGCCGAGATGCGTAAAGCGGCAGATCGTCGTTCGCCTTGAGTTTGCCCAAATAATTGAGCATCACGCGGTTGGGAATGACCGGCGGGACGAAATGATAGCTGACGTTTGGTTGCCCAGTCCACGATTTTTGCAGGTTAGAGCGTTTGCCATAGACCAAAACGTCATGGTTTTGGGCTATCTGCGGTGCAACTTTATAGGTCCAGATGCCAATGGAGTTTTGGTATGGTGGGATGAGCATGTCCAATGGCTGGTTGACAAAAGCGATTTTCATAGGCGTGTTGACCTGTTGTTTCCTGACGATATGGATCCGGGGAAGGCCAGATGGGTCCAATCTCCAAGATTGGACCCATCTAACCAGGTGAAACGATTACAGAGAGGCCGTAGCTGGCTGGTTATTTTTCGCTTCCCAGGCTTGCGACCAGGCCACAGATTTATGGATGCCATCGCGGAGGGACGTTTGGGGCGTGTAATCTAGCACAGCGCGGGCTTTGCCGATGTTGGCAACGTAATGGGTCACTTCGCCCACCCGCGCCGGTTTGATGGTCATATCTGGCTCTTTGCCCAGCGCTTCCCCGATAAATTCGGCCATAGCGACGAGGGTATTGCCCTGCCCATAAGCCAGATTGATGGTATGGTTGACGGGATGACCGCTGGTGATGAGCTTGATGCCGCGATAGACGCCGTTAATGCAGTCGTCTATGTAGGTGAAGTCCAGGACCTTCTCTTTGCCATAGACGACAATGGGTTCACCCTGGCCGATTTTGCGCACGAACAGGGGGATGACCCGTTCCATGCGCTCGATGTCGTTGTCGTAACGGCCGTACACATTGCTAAACCGAAACACCAGATAACGCAGGCCATAACATTGCGCGTAGGAATAAATCAGCGCTTCCCCGGAAATCTTACTCGCCGAATAAGGGCTTTCCGTGTAGGCAAAATCGGCGTACGTTTCTTCCGTGATATACCGGTGAATGTCCCCGTAAACTTCCCGCGAGCTGCTGAAAATGATCGGCAGGTTGTTCTGGCGACAAAACTCCAGCACGTTAAACGTCATGGTGATGTTTTCCAGCGCCCGATCCGGCTGCTCTACCAGTTCATGCACTTTGGCATGGGCGGCAAAATGCACCACCACGTCCAGGTTTTCCGGATACTCAATGCCAATACCGCCGGCAAAATGGTGATAAGGCACACTCAAATCCTGAATAATGGTGCTGATTTCATTTGTCCAGGTATTTTGCCGTTTATCTACGCCAAAAACCTGATGGCCTTCTTGCTGCAAAAAGAGGCCCAAGTTCGTGCCAATTTGCCCGCTTGAACCTGTGATTAATACACGCATCGGAATCTCCCTTAAAATTTCGGATTTTGGATTTCGGATTGAAGCTGTTCAGCGCCGCACGCCATCAGCGGCCAGACATTACAAGCGCACGATGCGGCTCTTGCGTTTTCCCTGGATGGCGTTGCGCGAGTCTACAATCAAGCCGGCATGGTCCGTAATGAAGTCCCAATCGTAACTCGCATGATTGGTGACGATGACGACGCAATCGGCCTGTTGCAGGGTTACGGCCGTTAACTCAATCGAATGAAACGACGTGCCGGCCGCCACAAAGTCCTGCACGTAGGGATCATGATAGCTCACCTCCGCGCCGCGTTCTTCCAGCAAATCAATCACGTCAATGGCCGGGCTTTCGCGCACGTCGCCAATGTTCGGCTTGTAGGCGACGCCCAAAACCAATACCCTGCTGCCATTAATCGCTTTGCGATCGTCATTCAGGGCCATCGCCACTTTGCCCACCACGTAATCCGGCATGTGGCTGTTCACGTCGTGGGCCAATTCAATAAAGCGGGCTGTGTAATTGAGTGTACGCAGTTTCCAGCTTAGATAGTGGGGGTCCACCGGAATACAATGCCCGCCAAGCCCAGGTCCCGGATAAAAAGGCATAAAGCCATACGGCTTCGTCGCCGCCGCCCCGACCACTTCCCAAACGTCCAGCCCCAGTTTGTCACACATCAAGGCGATTTCGTTGACCAGGCCAATGTTGACAGCGCGGAACGTGTTTTCCAACAGCTTCACCATTTCGGCCGCGGCTGTGCTGGAAACCGGCACCGGCTTTTCGACGACGGTGCTGTATAAGGCCAGGGCAACTTCCAGGCAATCTGGGGTGATGCCGCCAATGACTTTGGGCGTATTGAACATGTTGTAATCGGTACGGCCGGGATCAATA
>CALFEW010000729.1 GCA_937958365.1 uncultured Chloroflexota bacterium
GGGAGGCGTCCATCGTCGCCTGAATTTCGGCGCTGCTGGGCCAGATGTCGCGCAAGTAAACCGGTTCGCCCTCTTTGTCCATGCCGATAGGGTCATTGACCAGGTCTATGTCGGTGGTACCGGCCAGGGCGTAGGCCACCACCAGCGGCGGCGAGGCCAGATAGTTGGTCTTGGTCATTGGGCTGACGCGCCCCTCAAAGTTGCGATTGCCGCTGAGTACGGCCGAGGCGACGATGTCACCTTCTTTGATGGCGTTGGCGACCGCTTCCGGCAGCGGGCCGGAATTGCCGATGCAGGTGGTGCAGCCAAAACCGACGATGTGGAAGCCCAGGGCTTCCAGCGGCGAGATCAGCCCGGCTTTAGTCAGGTAATCTTCGACGACGCGGGAGCCGGGCGCCAGACTGGTTTTGACGTAGGGCGGCACTGTCAACCCCTTCTCTACGGCTTTTTGGGCCACCAGACCAGCGCCGATCATGACGCTGGGGTTGGAGGTGTTGGTGCAGGAGGTAATCGCGGCGATGACGACTGCGCCGTGGCCGATTTTGGTGGTGTGGCCGTTAGAGGCTCCACCGGCGACAACGGCCGTTCTTCCCAATTCCTCTTCCTTCAGCCCCAGCCCCTTCGGTCCCATCGGAGCCAGCAGCGTTTCCCGATAATGTTTCTTCATGTCGGTCAGCGTCACGCGGTCTTGGGGGCGTTTTGGTCCGGCCAGGCTGGGTTCTACTGTGCCGAGGTCAAGTTCCACTGAGTCGGTGTAAATCGGTTCGGGCATATCGTCGGTGCGGAAGAGGCCCTGCGCTTTGGTGTAGGCTTCCACCAGATGTACCAGCTCTTCGGAGCGTCCGGTGCTGCGCATATAGTTCAGCGTTTCCGCGTCTACCGGGAAGAAGCCCACCGTTGCGCCATATTCCGGGCACATGTTGGCGATGGTCGCCCGGTCGGCCAGGGTCATATTGCTGAGGCCGGGGCCGTAAAATTCCACAAATTTGCCCACGACGCCCTTTTGCCGCAGTAGTTGGGTGACCACCAGCACGAGATCGGTGGCTGTTGCGCCTTCTGGCAGGCTGCCGGTCAACTTTACGCCGATGACTTCCGGCGTGAGCATGTAGATGGGCTGATCGAGCATGACGGCTTCGGCTTCGATGCCGCCGACGCCCCAGGCCACCACGCCCAGACCGTTGATCATCGTCGTGTGCGAATCGGTGCCAACCAGGCTGTCCGGGAAAGCCACCACGCCATCGCCTTCCGGTTTGGTCATGACGACGTCGGCCAGGTATTCCAGGTTGACCTGATGGACGATGCCGGTGGCCGGTGGCACGACGCGGAAGTTTTGGAAGGCTTCTTTGCCCCATTTCAGGAATTCGTAGCGTTCGCGGTTGCGCACAAATTCACGTTCGACGTTGAAGAAGAGGGCAGCGGCGGAGCCGAACTGGTCTACCTGTACGGAATGGTCTATGACCAGATCAACAGGCACGGTGGGGTTGATTTTTTTGGGATCGCCGCCGAGGCGGGCCATGGCGGAGCGCAGCGCGGCCAGGTCTACAACGGCCGGTACGCCGGTGAAATCTTGCAGGATGACGCGGCCGGGTTTGAAGGGTAGTTCGTCTTGATCTGGTTTGGCGGCGTGCCATTTCGCCAGCTTTTCCACGTCTATGGGCATGACCTGGTAGCCGTCGCAGGTGCGGAGCAGGGCTTCCAGCAGCACTTTGATGGAAAAAGGCAGGCGACTGACGTCGCCTAATTTGTCTAACCGGTAGTAATAGACATCGGTTCCGGGGAGTTTGGCGCGCGCGCCAAAGTGATCAAATAGCCTGGTCATATGTCACCTCTTGTGAAATTGCGGATTGTGGATTGCGGATTTCGGATTGAAATGGTTTGGTCGCCTTCGTGGGATCGGATGCCATGTGGGCGACTACCTCTTATTGGTCTTATTATAGCCAAAATGGGGTTTGGGGAAACGGCCGTTTAACAATGAACAATGAACAGGGAACAATGAACAATGAACATGGGGTGATGAGGTATAATCCCACTACCAACTATCAACTACCAACTATCAACTGAAAGGAAGGGAAACATGGTTAGCGCAGTCGTTTTGTTGAACGTAGAACCGGGACGGGTGAATGAAGTGGGGGCGCGGTTGGCCGAATTGAAAGGTATCAGTGAAGTGTTTTCGGTGGGCGGTCGGTTTGACCTGGTGGCGATCATTCGCGTGAAGGACAATGATACGATGGCCCAGTTGGTGACGGAGAAGATGCACAGCGTGCCCGGCATCAGCAATTCGGAAACGCTGATCGCCTTTCGTGTCTTTTCGGAGCATGATCTGGCGGCGATGTTTTCGATTGGGCTGGAATAGTGGAAACTGTTTTCGACGAGTTTCCGGTTTTGCAGACAGAGCGGCTGGTGCTGCGGGCGGTGCTGCCGGCGGACCTGCTGAACATGTATGCGATTTTCTCTGACGAGGCAGTGACGCGCTATTATGGGCTGGAGACGTTTACGGCCGTTGAAGAAGCTGCCCAACGCATTGCCGCCATACGTCAGAACTATCAGAAGCGTCGTTCTATACGCTGGGCCATTTCTCGTCCTGGAGAAGATGCGCTCATCGGCACAGTGGGTTTGATGAACCTGCGTCCTAAGTTTTACAACGCGGCCGTTGGTTATGAACTGGCCCCACCTTATTGGCGGCAAGGGCTGATGACGGAGGCGTTAACGGCCGTCATCGAGTTCAGTTTTTTCGTCATGGCCCTGAACCGCATCGAAGCCTTTGTCGTGCCCGAAAACGCCCCCTCTATTCGCATAATAAAAAAAATGGGTTTCATCAATGAAGGGTTGATGCGCGAATACGGCTACTGGCGGCGAGCGTTTCATGATTTGTGTTTGTTTTCCTTGTTGAAGCGAGATTGGAATGCGGGAGACGAAGAGTAAAGATTTAAGATTGAGGATTAAAGATGATGGAAGATGAGCCTATCGCCAATCTTTAATCTTTGATCTTCAAACAAACCATGTTATACCAATTTGCTAAATATCAGGCCCTGGGCAATGACATGCTGGTGATTGATCCGGCTACTTTTTCCCTGCCGCTGACGCCGGCGCGGGCCAGGCTGTTGTGCCATCGTCACTTTGGGTTGGGGGCGGACGGTATTTGTTATGGTCCACTGCCGGAAACGGCCGCGCCCAACGCCATGCGGTTTATCAACCCGGATGGTACCGAGGCGGAAAAGAGTGGCAATGGGCTGCGCATTTTTGCCCGCTATTTATGGGACGTGGGGCTTGTGAACGGCCGTTCCTACCCCATCACCATTCACGGCCAGACCATTCGGGCCGACGTGCTAGACGACGCTGCGCGCACCATTGCCCTGGCGATGGGGCAGCTTACGTTCTCGCGGCTGGAGGAGGACGTGGTGGTGGGCGGCGAGATGGTAAAGGTAACGGCCGTTTCCATCGGCAACCCCCACTGTGTCCTGTTCACCGACGACCTGGACGCCATCCAGACCATCGGCCCGCAGTTAGAAACCGCGCATTTGTTTCCCAATCGCACGAATGTGCAGTTGGTGCGCGTGGTAGACACGCACACCATCGAGATCGCCATTTGGGAGCGCGGGGCGGGCTATACGTTGGCGTCCGGCACGTCGGCCAGCGCGGCGGCGGGCACGGCCGTGCGCACCGGCCGCTGCCAAAGCCCGGTTGCCGTGCGTATGGCCGGCGGCGTGGCGACCGTGGCTGTGGACGAAGCGTGGCAGGTGGTGTTGACGGGCGGGGTAACGGCCGTTGCCCAGGGAACCATCGCCCCAGACTTGCTGAAGGAATTAGAAGATTTGGTTGGTTAGTTGGCCGGTTGGCTGGTTTGTTAGCCAACCAACCAGCCAACTAACCAACATCCATAAACTCATGATGCCTGAACCAATCATCCTTTACGGTACAAAAAAATGTCCATCCGTACGCTCGGTGCGCGGCATGTTGGAACGCACGGCCGTTCCTTATGCCTACGTAGACGCCGAACAGGACCAGGCGGCCCGAATCCGGCTGCAAGAAATCAATGATGGTTACGAAAGTGTGCCCACGCTGGTTTTTGCCGACGGCCGTACCCTGACAGAGCCATCATTGGTGCAGCTTCGCGCCCATTTGGAAGCGGACGGTTATCACGTGCCCCATGTCGGTCCCTGGCAGGCCTGGCGACTGGCCCCCGTCCAGAGTTTGCTGGGTGTGGGGATGGTTGCCTTTGGTTTTTGGGACCCAAGCTGGTTGTTTGTATTGATCGGCCTCCTGCTGCTAACGTTTATCCCCACCCGCGCCTACTTTGAGCGCTAACAGCCTGTCAGAAAACTCAGGATAGGTACACGGATTAAACGGATTCGATGGATTTTTAAGGACGCTACCTTTGCATTTTTAAGAAATAGGACGCGGATTTTCACGGATGCGGCAGATTAACGCTGACAGTGTTGGTTTTATCCGCGAAAATCGGCTCTATCCGCGTTTGTCCGCGTCCCATTCATCTAATCCGTGTCATCCGTGTATCCATGCCCCGACCCCATTCACCCATCCCCGCACCATCAACCAAACTGCGGCAGATAGGCGGCGAAGGTTTTCAGGTAATCGTCCAGGATGGCCCGCGCCTGGCCGATGTCGTTGACCATCGGGTCGAGGAGCAGGGTTTGCAAGGCCAGGTGGCGGTCGCCGGTCACGGCCGTTTCCACCACCATTTCCACCAACTCCGCTTCCCGCCGCAGCAAGGCCGTCACGCCGGGTGGCAGTTCGCCAATGCGGATGCCGCTTACCCCCAGGCTGCTCACCAACGCTGGCACTTCCACAATCGCCTCATCGGGCAGGCCGGTAATCGCGCCCCGGTTGGGAATGTTCACCGTTTCGTCGTAATAGTTTTCGTTATGGGCGATGGCGGCGATCAATTCCACCGCCCCTTCGCTGTGCGCGTCGCGCATCCCTTCGACGGACAGGCGACCGGCGGCCATTTCCCCCAGCATGTGGTTCATAAAATCGCGCGTCGCTTCGTTGCCGCCCCAATCGTAAAGGCGGATGTTGTATTTCTCCCACGGTTTCAGCGCAGCGTTGTGGCCGTAGGGCAAATATTCCACCAGATGCGTGTCGCCAGGGATGGGCAGCAGGTCGAAGACGCGGCATAAGTCCAGCGACAAGGGTTCCAGCGTGGGTGGCGCGTCGGCCAGGGCGGCGCGCAGAGCCGGGTACAAATCTTCGCCGGTGGTTTTGTCGCGCACGTCTACCAGCCAGATGAAATGATTCAGACCGGCCGATTTGATGGCGAATTGTTGACGGCCGTAAGCCGCCATCTGGTGGGTGACTTGCGTATTCACCGGGTCTGAACGCAAAGAGATGTCATTGGGCACCGGGATGGGGTAGAGGTGGCGTAGGAGAACGGCCGTTAACGCATACCCCACTTCAATCTGATGGCACTTCCCGACAGCCTTAATCTTGCTGTATTTTGTCACCGCCCGCGTAATGCGCGGCAGCGGATTGCTGAAATTGATCAGCCAGGCATCCGGGCAAAGCGTTTCCATGTCGCGCACAATATCCAGAAAAAGTGGAATCTGGCGGCAGGCGTGCATCAGGCCGCCCGGCCCGCCGTTTTCGGCATAGGGCTGGCGCAGGCCATGCTTCAGCGGGACCTCCCAATCCAGCCGCCAAAGCTTCTCTCGTGGTGGCGCTTCGATAGATACCACCACAAAATCTGCGCCCGCCAAAACGTCACGCCGGTTGGCGCTGGCGCTGATTTGCAGGTCGGCGTCCCACGCTTCGCTCATCCGCCGGGCAACATTGGCGATAATTTCCAGGGCGGATTCATTCAAGTCTACCAGAGCCAATTCGCTGCCGTGCAGGCGCACATCGCGGATGATGGTCGCCAACGTGGTAGGACCAAAACTGGCGCTGCCCGCGCCAATCACCACAATTTTCGGTTTTTGGGACATATCAAAACTCCTTATACGGCCGTATTTAAACGAAAGGATTGCCGTCTAAATCTACCGCTATGATAACACGAACCGATACTGTAGCCG
>CALFEW010000730.1 GCA_937958365.1 uncultured Chloroflexota bacterium
GTGTTGGGCGAACAGCGCGAACAAGAGCTGCAAAGATTAAACGCCGAAATCAAGCAGTTCAACCTCCAACTCGAAGCAAAAGTCGCGGAGCGCACCCAGGCGTTACAGGCCGCTTATACCCGCCTGGAACGCCTGGATAAAACCAAAACGGACTTCATCGCCATCGCCTCGCACGAGATGCTGACGCCGTTGACCATCATCAACCTGAACGCCCAGATGTTCATGCAGGATGAAAGAGCGCGCCAGGATGAGGCTTACGGCCGTTGGACGGAAGGCATAGATAAGGGCGTTGTGCGGATGCAGGAAGTGGTAGACCGCATGTTGGATGTCGCCAAAATAGACAGCCAGTCATTGGATTTGCATCCCGCGCCGTTGGACCTGCATTTCCTCATCCGCCAGATCAGCAATCGTTTCCGCCCGGCGCTCACCGAGCGAAATCTGACGCTGCAACTGGCTTCGCTGGCCGATTTGCCGGAGGTGGAAGCGGACATCGAAGCAATGCAGAAGGTGTTCTATCACCTGATTATGAATGGCATCAAATACACGCCGGACGGGGGAAGCATCTGGATAGACGGCCGTTTCCTCCCCCCGTCTTCCGCCAACGAAACCAACGAAGTCCACGAAGTCGAAATCGTCGTGTCCGACAGCGGCATCGGCATCGCCCCGGATGTGCAGTCTTTCATCTTCGACAAGTTTTACCAGACCGGCGAAGTGATGCTGCACTCTTCCGGCAAGACCAAGTTCAAGGGTGGCGGTTCCGGCCTGGGACTGGCGATTGTCCGGGGGATTGTGGAAGCGCATCACGGCCGTGTCTGGGTAGAAAGCCCCGGCCTCGACGAAACCACCTGCCCCGGCAGCCGCTTCCACGTCGTCTTACCCCAACATCAACCGAACAGTGAACAGTGAACAGTGAACACTGGACACTGAACACCCACCTCAACTCTTACGGCAGACCAACACCCCCGTTCCAATCGGCACAATCAGCGCATCCACACGCGGGTCGGTTAGCGCCCGGTCCAGGGTGGGCTGCAACACGGCGCGATGGTTGATGGCGTTATCGGCCACCAGCAGACCGCCACGCACCAGACGCGGCACAACAGCCTCGTAACAGTCAGCGTAAACCTCTTTCTCTGCATCCAAAAAGCAAAAGCCAATCTGGTCCAGCGCCGCTAAATGCTCACGCGCATCACCCGGTATCAGCGTCACCACATCCGTGACGCCCGCCTGGGCAAACGTCGCGGTCGCCAGAGCGATTTTGGCCGGCAGCACCTCAAACGTGGTCAGGCGGCGGCCCATTTCCCGGCAGGCCAGCGCCAGCCACAACGTGGAATAACCGGCGCTGGTCCCAATTTCGATAACCTCTCCATTGGGCGCGGACGCCGCCAACAGCGCCAAAAACCGGCCCGTCTCCGGGGGAATCTGCCGCAGCCGCTCCAGTCGGGGCGTGCCATCGTCGCGGTCACGCCGGTCAATCATCTCCAACTCGCGCATACGCGCCTGGATGCGTTCGGGTATGGGGTGAAACATGGTTTATTCCTTGTAGCCGTATTCCGTATTCCGTGGTCCTGACGGATTACGGAATACGGGTTACGGAATACGCTACCCACGCTCTTCAAGCGGAACCCACTGCCGGTTCATCTCGCCGATGTACTCTTCTTTGGGACGGATGAGACGGCCGTTCGCCATCTCCTCAAAACAGTGCGCCAGCCAGCCAGCCACCCGACCAACGGCAAACGTGGGGGTAAACAGGTCGGTGGACAGGCCCAGGCCGTGCAGCAGCAGCGCAGTGTAAAACTCCACGTTGGTTTTCAGGTTGCGGCCCGGTTTGTATTCTTCCAGCAGGGCAACGGCCGTTACCTCCACCGATTTTGCCAGTTCATACAGCGCCATGTCACCGCCCGCCAGATAGAGCGATTCCGCCGCCGCCGCCAGTACGTCCGCCCGCGGGTCGCGCACCTTGTAGACGCGGTGGCCGAAACCCATCAAGCGCTCGCCGTGTTCGATTTTGTCCCGCAAATACGCTTCGGCGCGGTCCGCCTGCCCAATCTCAAAGACCATATCCAGCGCCGGACCCGGCGCGCCGCCGTGCAGCGGTCCCTTCAACGCCCCGACCGCCCCGGTAATCGCCGACACCAAATCAGACCGGGTAGAAACAATCACCCGCGCCGTAAACGAGGAGACGTTAAGCCCATGGTCGCTGACGGTGTTGAGATACGTCGCCATGCCCCGCGCTTCAGCGGGCGACGGCCGTTCTCCCTTCAACATATACAAATAATTCGCCGCGTGGCCCAAATCGGTGGTTGGCGCGACCGGCTCCAATCCCTGGCACAGCCGCCAATAAGCGGCCACAATCGTCGGGAAGCGGGCCACCAGAGCCAGCGCCACCGTTTCCGCGTCGGCGTCGTCCAGGTCCAGGCTCAGCGTGCCGGCAGCCATGCGCAGCGCATCCATCACCGGCGCTTTGGCTGTGGCGATGGCTTGCAGCAGGGTGAGGGTGATGGGCGGTAACGGCCGTAACGCCGCCAGTTGCGCCTTCAGGTCGGCCAGTTCGGTCGCATTCGGCAGCCGGTCATGCCACAACAAATAGACCACTTCCTCGGCCGTCACCCGCCCGGCAATATCCGCCAGCGGATACCCGGCGATGAGCAGTTGGCCGAGCTGCCCATTCACATAACTGCGCCGCGTTTGCGCCGCCACAACCCCTTCTAATCCCGGTTTATACTCCAAATTTGTCATCATATCCTTCCTGAAATTTATTCACGCACAAGCGCAAAGTCACATATAGTAGGGGCGACCCTTGTGGTCGCCCTCTTTCACGGGGCGGGCACAAGACCCGCCCCTACTTGGAATGAACCATGCCACCATGCCGAAAAAAAATGCTGTTTAGCCAGTTGATGGTGATGGATAACGAGCCGCCTGTAATTGACCGCGATCATAGGCTTCCGTTAAGTCAAACGGGGGCGTCGCTGCGGAGACGTAAACAAGCAAATCAGGGCCGGTGTTCACCAACCCATGCACCGCGTCCGGTGGAATAAACACCAGGTCGCCGGCGCTGACCGGCTGCGTTTCATCACCTACCTGCATCGTCCCCGTCCCCTGCACAATCACATACACCTGCTCCGGCGCATGATGATGGGGGATTTGCGCCGCGCCGGGTTCCACTTCAACCCAGGTAACGGCCAACCGGGTGGCGACGCCGCTGTTCCGATCCAACAGGAAATGGGAGGTTAACCCGCTGCGTACTCGCCGGGAAACATCGTTCTTAGATCGCTGATACATGAGTGCGCTCCTTCACAAATGATCCACGAATTCCCTGAATTTTACAGGTTCAGTAGATCCAATTTTTCGCCGATTTTTTCCATAGGTTTATACAGATGATGTTTCATCAATCTGTTCACGTTGTTCATCATATTGGCTTGATTCAGGAATGTCAACGCTGGTGGCAACGGCCGTAGCAATTCGAAATATAGACACTTCATAGGGACGGGACAGGCTGGAAGATACTTTTGCCGTTACTCAATACGAGGTCTCCCACCTGTCTCCAGGAATTCTCAATTTAGATCAGGCATTCGTGCGAACAAGGTAATTTCTTCGCAATTTA
>CALFEW010000731.1 GCA_937958365.1 uncultured Chloroflexota bacterium
CTGGCGTGTCGGTCAGGTCGTCATGGAAGCGAGTGAAGACTACTGGCTGTGGATTGTCGTCGCCGGTGGGCAGGTGGCGCAATACCTGGGCAATGTAATGATGGATCCCCGCTCGACGATACCCGGCTTCGCCGGAAAGCAAGTGGGCGTTGACGCCAACGGCCGTTCCTCGTTTTGTCGTTGTTGGTGGTAAAGGCATAGAGGGCGATTATAGCGAAACGGCCGTGCATGTAAAATCACCATCCACCAGCGAAAAACCGCAATGCTTGACGCCCTCCAGGGCATATGGTAGACTACTTTATGTTTACCAAACGACTTCGTATCATGAAATCATTAGATTTTCCCATCAAAATGCAAACAAGTTAGGAGGACGCCCGTGAAACGGAAGACAATCATCCCCTTCTGGTTGGTGCTGGCAGCAGCATCTTTGCTTCTTGTGTTATCAGCTTGCGAGCGGCCGGTGCCCCAGCCAGAGGCCACGGCCACGCCTGTGACGGCAGAAAACCCAACCGTCGCGCCGGAGATCATCGTGCCCACGCTGGCCCCACCGGTGGCAACGGCCGTGCCCTATCCCGGTCCCGGCGACGTCGTTGGCGAATCAACAGCCACCCCTGCCGCCGAAGTCCCTGCTGGTGAAACGCAGCCAACGGCCACACCTGCCACCAATGCCTCCGGCCAGCAGGTCCACACCGTACAGCCCGGCGAGACTTTGTTGAGTATCTCCCGCCTGTACAGCGTCTCGACCGAAGAGATTGCCGCAGCCAACAATCTGGCAAATGTCAACCAGCTAGATGTGGGGCAAGTGCTGATCATTCCGGTTCCCGGTTCCACTGTTCCCGGCGCGACAACGCCACCCACCACCGGCGAACAGGTTCACGTGGTTCAGCCCGGCGAGAATTTGTTCCGCATCGCCTTGCGTTATGGCCTGACGGTAAACGAACTGGCGGCCTATAACGGCATCGCCAATCCTGCGCTCATCTTCGTGGGTCAGGTGATTCGTATCCCACCGCGATAAGAACGCCGCAAATTATGTGGCGATTTACTCCTCGCCACCCATGGTTAGTTGATGATACGTGATGCACGGCCGTTGATCGTGCGTCACGTATTTTTTATTTTGGGGCTGTGCGCCTATTTTCACAAAAGATTTCATGAGTGGTCTAACCCACCACCCCGAATGAAAATCCACAGATGACACAGCTTTCGCGGATTAATGTAGTGGTCACGATTTGGTTGGAAGCGATGTCATTCCTTCGACCAAATCGTGACCATTACAGACTTCACAGATTAAATTCGGCGTATGGCGCTGAGCAGCTTTCATTCCGAAATCCAAAATCTTCAGGGAGTTGTTATGAAAACAGTGAGTTCAGACATCATCTGGCAAGGGACATCCTGGCGTTTTCGGGTGGATGAATTGGAAGCGCCAAACGGCCAACGGTTGACAAAGGGTGTGATAGAACATCCCGGCGCGGTTGTGCTTGTGCCGGTGCGGGAAGGCCAGAATGGCCCGGAAGTGCTGATGCTGCGGCAGTACCGGCTGGCCCTGGCCGAAACGATTCTGGAACTACCGGCCGGCACGCGCGGCTGGGACGAAGATTGGTTGGCTTGCGCCCAGCGGGAACTGCGGGAAGAGACAGGCTTTCGGGCGGACTCGCTGCATTGTTTGGGTGAAATCTGGCCGTCGCCGGGCGTTTCCAGCGAGTTGATGCGCCTGTATCTGGCGACAGGTTTGCAGGCCGCTCCGCTGCCGGGCGACGTGGACGAGGAGATCGAACTTCAGCCTATGCCGCTGGCCGACCTGGTGATGATGGCGCAAGACGGCCGTCTCCGCGACGCCAAAAGTATCATTGGGATTCTGAAAACGGCCGTTTTCCTCAATACCCCCTGACGCCTCAATCGCCCATTCGTGGCGAAACCCAACTATCGGCTACAATTAGGCGGCAAAACGTCCTGGTCGCTTCTCAGAGAAGCGGTCACAATCCTGGCGTAATTTACGGCATCATCGGGAAACCTTGCCCGGCGCAAGACAGCCCGTTGGCGGAGCAGAGCATGAGTAAAAGCAAGGAAATCAGGCAGCGCATCTTAGAGCTGGTACAGGAATATTACGAAGCAGAATTTGCCGAAAAGACGTTTGTGGCGGGGGAAACGGCCGTGTCCGTTTCCGGCCGTTCCTTCGATGGCGATGAAATGGTCCATCTGGTGGATGCTTCGCTGGATTTCTGGCTGACCACCGGCCGCTTTGCCGAACAGTTCGAGCGCGATTTTGCCCGTTACGTTGGCGTGCGTCACGCCATGCTGTGCAACTCCGGTTCTTCCGCCAATTTGTTGGCCCTATCCGCCCTCACGTCACCCAGCCTCGGCGAGCGGCGGCTGCACCCTGGCGACGAGGTAATCACCGTTGCCGCCGGGTTTCCCACCACGGTGAATCCTATCGTGCAAAATCGCCTCATGCCGGTCTTTTTAGACGTGGAACTGCCTTCTTACAACATGTCGTTGGCCCATCTGGAAGAAGCCATCACGCCGCGCACCAAAGCCATTATCGTCGCCCACACGTTGGGCAATCCGTTTGAATTGGACGCCGTATTGGAGGTGGTGAACCGCCACAACCTGTGGCTGATTGAAGACAACTGCGACGCGCTGGGCAGCACGTATCACGGCCGTCTCACCGGCACGTTCGGCCACCTGGCGACGATCAGCTTTTACCCGGCCCACCACATCACCATGGGCGAAGGCGGCTGCGTGCTGACGCGCCATTCGCGGCTGAAAAAGCTGGTGGAATCGTTCCGCGATTGGGGGCGCGACTGCTGGTGTGTGCCCGGCGAGACCAACACCTGCGGCACGCGCTTCGAGTGGCAGCTTGGCGATTTGCCCTACGGCTACGATCACAAATATATCTACTCGCACGTCGGCTATAACCTGAAGCTGACCGATATGCAGGCGGCCGTGGGTCTGGCGCAGTTGCAAAAGCTGCCCGGTTTCATCGAGACGCGCAAACGCAACTGGCGGTATTTACGCGATGGTCTGGCCCCTTTTGAGGAGTTTCTGATTTTGCCGGAACCGACGCCAGACAGCGACCCCAGTTGGTTTGGCTTTTTGCTGACGGTGCGGCCGGATGCGCCTTTTTCACGCAATGAACTGATCAATTTTTTGGAGACAAACCGGGTGGCGACGCGGCTACTCTTCAGCGGCAATATCACCCGCCAGCCGGCGTACCAGGATGTGCCTTACCGTGTGGTCGGCGACCTGACGAATACGGACGTGGTGATGAACCAGACGTTTTGGATTGGCGTCTACCCCTCGCTGACGCCGGAGATGTTGGATTACGCGATTGATGTGTTTGCGCGCTTCTTCAAGCAATTTGGTTGAGGATTGAAAGCTGCGTGCTCGACACGCAGCTTTCAATCCTCACTTACTCTTCCCCATTGCCAAATGCTTTCAAATCTTCGGCCAATTCCAACAGGCGGTTTTGCACAGCGTAATGAACCGTGCCCTCCGGGTAAAGGCCCTCGGCGTCCAATTCTCCGGCGGGGATGCCGGTGAGCAGTTCGATACCTTCGTCAATGCTGCGTACCGGCCAGACGTAGAATTTGCCCTGGGCAACGGCCGTTACCACTTCCTCATGCACCATCAATGAATCCACGTTGCTGGCCGGGATGATAATACCCTGCTCGCCGGTCAGGCCGCAGGCCTTGCACACGCGGTAAAAGCCCTCGATCTTCTCGTTCACGCCGCCAATAGGCTGCACTTCGCCCCGCTGGTTCACCGAGCCGGTGACGGCAATGCCTTGCTTGATGGGAATTTCGCTCAGGCTGGATAAAAGTGCGTACAGTTCAGTAGATGAGGCGCTGTCGCCCTCAATACCCACGTAGTTTTGCTCAAAGGTCAGGCTGGCCGTCAGCGAAAGGGGCTGCTGCTGGGCGTATGTGCCGCCCAAATAGCCGGTCAGGGTGAGTACGCCTTTTTCGTGGATAGGGCCGGACATTTCCGTTTCCCGCTCGATGTGGATGACGCCGCCTTCGCCCATGAAGGTGCGCGCCGTGATGCGCCCCGGCTGCCCAAAACTATAATCGCCGATGTCAATCACCGACAACCCATTGACCTGACCGACGACGGCGCCCTGGGTGGCGATGAACAACGTGCCTTCGATGATTTCTTCCTGGATGATTTCTTCGACGCGATTGGCGCGGTAGATGCGTTCATCGAGGGTTTGCTGCACATCGGCGGCGGTGACGGCCGTACGGCCGTTGACCTCTGCCCAATAACTCGCCTCCCGGATCAGGTCGGTAATCGCCCCAAACCGGGTGGAAAGTTTGCTCTGCTGGTTCACCAGGCGCGATCCATACTCGATGACTTTGGCAACGGCCGTGCGGTCAAAATGATGCAGCTTTTCCTCATGGCAGCGCGTGGCGATAAAGTTGGCATACTCCTGCATATTGTCCACATCGCGCAGCATCGTCGAGTCAAAATCAGCCCGCACCTTAAACAAATCAGGGAAATCTTCATCCTGCTGATACATCAGGTAATACACATCCAGACTGCCCATCAGAATGATTTTCACCTTCAGCGGAATGGGTTCCGGCGTCAATGATTTCGCCAGCACGCGGTTATCGTCCATGGTGGCGGAAGGCAATATCTGGATTTCTTGGGCGCGCAGGGCGCGTTTCAGCGCTTCCCAGGCATCCATGTTTTTGAGCAGGTCCGTCGCCTGCATAATCAAATACCCGCCATTGGCCCGATGCAGGCCGCCCGCCTTGATGTTGGTGAAATGGGTAAACACGACACCGGATTCCATTTCATATTCCAGGCGGCCGAACAACGTGTTATAGGTTGGGTTTGGCTCAATAATGACCGGCGCGCCATCCGTTCGGCCATTGTCAACGACCAGATTCACCTCATAGCGGCGTAAATTGATCTCTTCTTCATTGTCTAATTGCGGCGCAAAATCATCAATCTGGTCCAACACATCCTGGTGTACTTCGTCCAGGTAGAGCAAGAGTTCGTCATATTGCCGATAGGTATCGTGCAGTTCGGCAAAGTGGTGCTGCACGGCCGCTTCGGCCACCGTACGATCAATCTGCTGAATCTGCTGCCGGTTTTCTGTTTCTAGCTGGTAAATTTTATACAGCGTGTCTTCCAGTTCTTCGCTCAAGCCTTCCAACAGGTTTTCCAACTCTTGCTGCTCGGCCAACGACATGGTTTGCAGATCTTCGGGCTTTAGCGGCAGGCCATCCCGTATGGCCGCAACCGTAACGCCGCCCGCCGTTTTGATCAGGCCGAAACCTTGCGTCGCCGCTTTTTCTTGCAGGGTTAATAAGAGCGCGTCTTGCTGCTCGTCAAAGGCGCTGCGGGCGGACTGAATGGCGTCTTCGTAGGTGTCGGTAGCAAACGCTTGTGGCAAATCTTCGCTGATGCGGGCGATGAGCGCCGCCATGCGCGCCTGGAAAACGCTGCCTTCGCCGGCCGGTAGGGCGATGGCTCGGGGTCGGTGGGGCACGCCGAAGTTGTGGACGTAGATCCAATCGGCTGGCGACGGCCGTGCCGCCGTGCGCTGTTGCAAGAAGCGTTCAATGGCCGTTGCCCGGCCGGTTCCCATCGGCCCCAGGACATAGATGTTGTAGCCCTGGCTCTGAATGCCAATGCCAAATTCAATCGCGTGGGTGCCGCGTGGCTGACCGATTATGTGGTTGGTGGGTAGCAATTCGGCGGTTGTTTCAAAGGTGAACAGGTTGGGATCTACTGTGTGGCGAAGTTTTTCTGGCGTTAATGGTTGTACGGGCATCAATTTTTACCTCGATAAAAGTAACGAATGTTACTCCCGTGCCCGCTACATAGCAAATCATATGCCGCGATGGTTGGGGTGAACGGCCGTTGCCCGCCCCTCAACCGCCCTTCATCTGGTTCCTGACCCCCGAACTGAAACTGGTGACTGGAAACTGGAGACAGGTTCAATCTCCAGTCTCCAGCAAGTATTCAATCCGTGCGCCTAATGGTGCAAAATCTGGTTCAAAAACAACTTCGTGCGTTCATTCGTGGGATTGGTAAAAAACGTTTCCGGCGTGTTTTCCTCTACAATTTGCCCGGCATCCATGAAGATAATGCGGTCGGCCACCGTGCGGGCAAAACCCATCTCATGCGTCACGGCCAGGATCGTGTAGCCGCCCGTCGCCAGATCACGCATCACGTCCAGCACTTCCTTGATCATCTCCGGGTCTAACGCCGACGTCGGTTCGTCGAACAACAAAATGTTGGGTTCCATCGTCAGAGTCCGCGCAATCGCCACGCGCTGCTGCTGTCCGCCGGAAAGCTGGCCTGGGTATTTATTCGCCTGTTCCGGGATGCCCACCCGCGTCAGCCAATGCATGGCCCGCTCTTCGGCATGGTCCCGCGTCCACTTGCGCACGTGAATCGGCGCCAGGGTGACGTTTTCCAAAACAGTCAGGTGTGGGAAGAGGTTGAACTGCTGGAAAACCATGCCCACTTCCCGACGAATTTCGGCGATATTGCGCACATCGTAGTTCAGGGTCGTGCCTTCGATGATGATTTCCCCTTCCTGATGCTCTTCCAGCCGGTTGAGGCAACGAATAAACGTAGATTTGCCGGAGCCGGAAGGCCCCAAAATAACGATCACTTCGCCTTTTTTAACAGAGAGGCTGATTCCTTTCAGGGCGTGAAAATCGCCATACCACTTTTGCACGTCACGGCAGACGATAAGATTTTCGTTTTGGGTTAGGTGATGTGTTGTCATTAAGTCACTCGCTTTTCGTATTTCGCAGCCCGTCCACGATACAGGGAAGGCCACGCCTCTATCGTTCTGTATTCCTTTCGATGCGTCGGCTGGCTGTGACCATCAGCCAACTGCCAAAGAAGTAGACGAACATCAGGAAGATGTAAGGTTCGCGGCGCACACCCAGCCAGTTGGGTTGGGCGGCGATCAGGTTGGCTACGCCTAAAAGTTCAATCAGACCCACAATGGCGATGAGGGTGGTATCCAAAAATAGGCCAATAAACTGCCCCACGATGGCCGGAATGACGATGCGAATGGCCTGGGGCAGGATGATCAGCCGGTATTTTTGTATGGTGTTCAGGCCGATGGAATCGGCGGCTTCGTATTGCCCTTTGGGGATGGCTTGCAGACCGCCGCGGATGTTTTCGGCCAGGTAGGCGGCGGCGAAGAGCGCGGCGGCGGCCATGACGCGCCAGGTGCTGAGGATTTCCATGCCGGGCGGCAGCAAAATGGGGAAGAGAATGATGGACATGAAGAGGACGGTGATGAGGGGCACGCCGCGCACCGATTCAATGTAGACGGTGGAAGAAGCGGCGACGACGTTGCCCTTGAAGTACTTCTGGAACAGGTAGGCGATGAGCAGAATCAGCAGCGGCCAGAAGGCCAGGATGGTACTGAGAAGTCCACTGGCGTCGGCCAGTGCCGGCAACGTGTTGGTGACGAGCAGGTACAGGGTGAGGGCGCCGGCGGTAACGGCCGTTAACCACCACGGCACGCCGCGAATCATGCTGCGCCGACCAAGCGCCAGCAATACGCCCAACGGAAACGAGGCGAGAATGGCAAAAACGGCGATGATCATGGTCAGCAACAGGCCGCCCCAGGCCACGTCTGGATTGAGCGAGGCGGTGAAACCGTTGACCATCAGGTAAAGTACGCCGGCCAGCGCAGCCGCCCAAACCAATATCAACACCAGACCAACGGCCGTGCTGGGGTAGCGGCGCAGGATGTATTTGCTGCCTAAAAAAAGCGCCAGGAGCAGCAGAAGGGAAACGGCCGTTTGCCCTAACACCCTTTGCAGCGCCCCCGGCACAATCGTCACGCCCAAAAGAAGCCCAAACGTCACAACAGGCGAAATGATCCACAAAAGGGTTAGCGCCCGACGGATGGGCGAACGGCGCAGCCGCTGCTGTGCATACACAAACGCGCTCACCGGCAGCAAAACCGCCAGATAACTCACCACCAAAACGATCCGCCACGTTTCCTCCCGCGGGAAGCGGAAGACCATCAGATTACGCATGTTGGCGATGATCGCGCCCCAGTTAGCGCCGGGGTTCTCAAATTGAGCCAGCGTCGCCTTCGCCAGATCGGGATCGGTGGTGAAACTGGCGCGCACAAAGGCGTAGTCAATGAAACTGCGTACCGTCGCCACAATCACCAGTGTCAGGAGCAGCGTTAGCAGGACGTTGGTGACGCTGCTGTACAGATTGTCTTTCAGCCAGAGCGTCATCAGGTTGTGCTTGTGGGTCATCTCGTTGTAGATGGTTGCGCCCAGGGAGACGAGCCAGAGAAGGAGAACGGCCGTTGTCAGTACCGCTGCCTGACCCAATTGATTCATCGTGTAAACCAGGGTCACATAAGCCAGCAGCAGCAGCCAGAGCGCCAGCCACCAGCTACGGCCGATATGTTCCTGGAAAAAGCGCCGCCCATCAAAATGGATTGCTTGCCGCTGCCCGACTAAAGGCAAATTGGGTTCTTGCGTCGTCATGCTTATCTCTCCACCAGGGCGATGCGGCGGTTATACCAGTTCAGCAAAAAGGAAATGAGCAGGCTAAAACTGAGGTAAGACGCCATCACAATCATAAAAACCTGCACTGAACGCCCCGACTGGTTGAGCGTGGTGTAAGAAACGGCCCACAAATCGGCATACCCCACGGCAATCGCCAGCGAGGAGTTTTTGGTCAGGTTAAGGTATTGACTGGTCAACGGAGGGATGATCACCCGCAGCGCCTGGGGCAGCACCACCAGGCGCAAACGCTGCGATTCGCTTAATCCCAGAGCGCGAGCCGCTTCGGACTGCCCTTTGGGCACAGACTGGATGCCGGCGCGCACAATTTCGGCGATAAACGCGCCGGTATACAACACCAGGCCGATGAGCAAGGCGGCAAAGCTGGGCGTCAGTTTAACGCCGCCCTGAAAGTTCAGCCCTTCCAGGCGAGGGATGGAGAGTCGAATGGGCGTTTCCGCGATGGGCAGCAGAAGGGGTGCGCTTGCCAGCGTCGCCTGGGCCGCCAGCAAATCGGCTTCGGCGGCAACCAGCAGTTCACAGTCGCCGGCGGCAAAAGCATTCACAGTCTGGTCCAAGCGGTCGCTGCGATTGATGGTGTAAGGGACGTTGTTGGCGCGCAACTGGGCAGTCAGGTTGACTTCAGGCGAATCGTCGCGCACGGCGCAGACGACGAGGGCGGCTTCGTCTACTTGTTCAGCGGTAAGACGGCCGTCGGCAACGGCCGTTTCCACTTCCGCCAGGTCCGCCACCCCCAAACGCTCCGCCACGATCCCCGGTATCTCCGCAAATTCCGCCGCCGGCAGCGATTCCGACACCCAGATCGCCTGCGAGCTAACGGCCGCATTCGCCATAAACCAGCCAGCCGCCACAATCAAGCCAAAAGCCAGCACCGACCACGTCGTGCGGTTCAGCCCCCGGCCAACCTTCTGTTCTTGTCGCGCCAGCACAAACGACACCACCAGCGCCACCACCACCCCGCCCAGCAAAAAGAGCAGCCACACGCGGAACGAAGGCATATACACCAGCCCCGGCAGATTGATCCCGCGTTGGCTCAGATAAATTGGCAGGCCAAATGGTTGCAGCGCCTCCCGAATGCCCGGTAAAAGCAAAATGACGCCAAAATAAATAAAAAACAATTGCAGCAGCAGCGGCGTGTTGCGGAAAAAATCCACGTACCACTTGGCCAGATTACTCACCAGCCAATTGCGTGATAGTCGGGCAATGCCGGTCAGTGTGCCTAAAATGGTCGCAAAAATAATGCCAAAAAAAGCGACTTTGATGGTGTTTAGCGCGCCAACCAGAAGCGCCCGCGCATAAGGATCGCTGGGCGTATAGGCGATCACGCTTTCGGAAATATCGAACTGCGCATCAATGCGCAGAAACAAAAAGCCACAGCGGAAGCTGTCTGTGCCGTCCGGGCAGCGAAAAGAGCCTAGCGTGCCAATGTTGCTGCTGACGTTGCCCAACAGCCAGGCCGCCGCCAGCAACATCACGGCGACAAATAGTACTTGCGCCAGGACGCCGATGACACGGCCGTCACGCCAGAAAGGAATGCTTTCGGGGGAGCGTTGCGCCATAATTATTTCCCCACAGAAAAGTAGGCCAGACACAGCCCGGCGCTGCGCCGGGCTGTGTCTCATTTACCTGCTCGATTGCGTGTCGCGTTAACGGAACGGCGGCGAATAGAGCAAGCCACCTTCGGTCCACAAGGTATTCAAGCCGCGCGGCAAGTTGAAAGGCGTATCAGGTCCCAGGTTGCGGTCGTAAATTTCCGCGTAGTTGCCCACTTGCTTAATGACCTGGTAACACCAATCATTGGAAAGGCCCATGCCGGCGCCTAAGTCACCCGTTTCACCCATCACATTTTGTATTACCGGGTCTTCGCTGCCCAAGAAGGTGTCTACGTTGGTCGAGTCAATGCCCAGTTCTTCCGCCTGAATGGTGCAGTTCACCGTCCACATGACGATGTCGCCCCAGTTGTTGTCCCCATGGCGGGTCATCGGGCCAAGCGGCTCTTTGGACATGGTTTCATCCAGAATAATGTGGGCTGTCGGGTCGGCCAGGAGGATTTGTTGGGAAACCAGACCGGATTTATCGGTGGTGAAGCCGTCGCACTGACCGGCGTCATACGCTTCGCGGGTGCGGTCTGCGTCGTCAAAAACCACCGGCTCGAAATCAATGCTGCGCGCCCGGAACACGTCTGCCAGGTTCTTCTCTGTGGTTGTGCCCGATTGCACGCAAATGGTGCCGCCGGCCAGGTCTTCCAGGCTGCTGATGCCGTCAGCGGCGCGTACCATCATGCCCTGCCCATCATAAAAAGTGGTGGGTTGGAAATCCGCGCCCAATTGGGTGTCGCGGCTGAGGGTCCAGGTGGTGTTACGAATTAGCACGTCAATTTCGCCAGATTGCAGAACGGGGAAGCGTTCGTTGGCCGAAGTTGGCCGGATTTCGATGGCTGTGGCGTCGCCCAAGACTGCTGCGGCGACAGCCTTGCAGAAGTCAATGTCGAAGCCTTCAAAATCGTTCGTGTCAGGATTGATGTAACCGAACCCGGGGACTGCCTGGTTGCCACCGCATTTCAGGGTGCCGCGATCGCGTACAGTTTGCAGCGTGATGCCTTCGGCTGCTGCTACAACTTCTTGGGCCGGCGCAGCGGTCGGTTCGACCGGTGCAGCGGTGGCCGCTTCGGCTGGCGCCTCGGCCACTGTTTCCTCGGCTGCTGTTTCTGCGGCCGTTTCAGTGGTTGTGTCGCCGCCACAGGCTGCAAGAAGTAAAGCAAGCAAAATAAAACTGACAAGGGTAAGAAAATATTTTTTGTTCATGAAATCTCTCCTCCGAAATGGGCTGAACTATTGGGGTTGACAAAAAAGGGTATACAAACGCAATCCTCTCGATAAGGCCTCCTTCTTAAAGCAGATGTCCTTCAATGTCCCGTCTGGGCAATGAATTGATGCTGTTGTTTTGTCGTTGCGATTTTGAGCGGCTAGTGGTGAAACCGTTGACAGGTTGGCTTACGCGGTGGCTTACAGGTTGGCTTCAAAAAAGAAATAGACTGTCGCAGTTTCGTGATTTTGGCTGCGCACCGGTTAGAAAGATTCTTCGCGGGTGGCAGATTATCTTCAACCAGATCAACCAATCGTTCGTTCAGTGCGGCATTGGGGAATGGGTGGCTGATATGCAGTTTATCTGGTCTGTAGGACTTGTTTCCTATTTTAGTATAACCAGCCTTAAGAAATGGGCAAGTCTTACGTAAACAAATTTTCGCGGCTTTTATTGTGCAAAGAGATAAAGAAGGGCGCGTGTCAACGGCCGTTCCCCTGTCACCTCCTGGCGGTTTGGTGGTTACGGCCGTTTTCTTACGGCCGTTAACCACACAAACCAATATGCATCAGGCCGAAATGACCCCATTATGACACCGTTATTTTATATTATTGTCACTATATTGACACCTAAATGATACTGTTGTAGAATTCCATTGTCCTTCACAGCTCAGGCGCTTGAACAATGTTTCGCAGTACATTTTGTCCGCTTGGCAAAAACTTTTTACGCCACAAAAGCAAAGTTTAAAGTCAATGTCAGCCTTATTAAGGAGGAGTACCCCATGTTTTCAACTCAACAGTTGCCAACTTACAAGGTCGGTCTTTTATTCATTGTCCTCTCGCTTCTGATTTTAGGTCTGGCTGCCTGCCAGCCGGAAACAGTCGAAGTTGTCAAGGAAGTGCCCGTTGAAGTAACGCGCATCATCACGGAAACCATCACCGAAGAAGGGCAGGCCGTGGAAGTGACCCGCGTCGTCAGCGAGCAAATTGTGGTCACCGCGACGCCGGAACCGGAAGCGCCCGTCTCCTTCGCCCCTGATGACCCCGGCACTTACGTTGCCCTCACCTTTGGCGATATAGACACCCTGGACCCCAACCTGGCCTACGACAGCGCCAGTGGGCAGGTGATTCAGAATGTCATGGAAGGTCTGGTTTATTACAACGCCGGCGATAGCAACAGCCTGGTTCCGGCGCTGGCCGAAGAAGTTCCCAGCCGGGAAAATGGCCTGATCTCCGAAGATGGGCTTTCCTACACCTTCAACATCCGTGAAGGCATCACCTTCCACGAAGGGGGCGCGTTGGAACCCCACGACGTAGCCTACACGTTCCAACGCGGCTTGCTGCAATCGGACCCCAACGGGCCGCAGTGGCTTTTGCTGGAACCCATTCTGGGATTCAGCACCTGCTACGACATTTCCGAAGGGCTGGACCCTGAATGCGGTCTGGCCGGTGATGTGGAAGCGTTGGCCGCCGTTGCCCCGGAAGAGTTAACGGCCGTTTGCGAACAAGTAAAAGCTGCCATCGTCGCCGATGATGAAGCCGGTACGGTGACGTTTAATCTGGCCCAACCCTGGGGGCCATTCCTGGCGACGTTGGCCGGGTATTGGGGCAACGTTTTGGACAGCGAATGGGCCATGGAAAACGGCTCCTGGGATGGCGACTGCGCCACCTGGGTGAACCACTATGCCCCTGGCTCTGAAAACAGCGAGTTAAGCAACATCATCAACGGCACCGGCCCATACATGCTGGACCATTGGACGCCTGGCGAAGAATATGCCCTCGTCGCCAACCCCAACTACTGGCGCGCCGATGACATGCCCGTCTGGGAAGGTGGCCCGTCCGGCCAGCCCCGCATCAAGATGATCATCGTCAGATTGGTCAATGAGTGGGGGACTCGTTTTGCCGCCTTGCAGGCCGGAGATGCCGCCTCGGTGAATGTGCCGCAAGAAAACGAAACGCAAGTAGACCCGTTGGTCGGCGAATTCTGCGATTACCTGACAAACGAATGCACGCCCAATCCCGACAATCCCAACGGCGCTCTGCGCAAATGGGACATGCTGCCCAGCGTCTCTCGCACCGATGTTTTCCTGAGCTTTGAAGTAGCGACCGATGATAGCGGTGGCAATCCGTACATTGGCAGCGGGCAGTTGGATGGCAACGGCATTCCGCCCAACTTCTTCTCCGACATCCACGTGCGGAAAGCCTTCAACTACTGCTTCGACTACGACACCTTCATCGCCGAAGTGCAGTTGGGCAAAGGCGTGCGCAACAACGGTCCCATCATCCGCGATATGCTGGGTTACAACGAAGACGGACCTTATTACGAGTTTGATATGGACAAATGCGCCGAAGAATTGGCCCTGGCCTGGGATGGCGCTTTGCCGGACACCGGTTTTCGGGTACAGGTGGCGTTCAACACCGGCAATACCACCCGCCAGACCATTGGCGAAATCCTGCAAAACAACCTGGCGGCGGTGAACCCTCTGTATCAGGTAGAAACGATTGGATTGCCCTGGCCCACCTTATTACGCGCCTTCCGCGCCCAGCAGTTGCCGGTTGCCATCAGCGGCTGGGGCGAAGATATTCACGACCCGCACAACTGGGTACAGCCGTTTACTGTGGGCACGTATGCCGGGCGGCAAAACATGCCCGCCGAGCTTATCGCTCAATTTACGGAATTGGTTAGCGCCGGCGTCTCTGCGCCTACGCCGGAAGAGCGTGAGCAATATTACTTTGAGCTGCAACAACTGCATCACGATCAGGCGCCGCAGATCACGTTGTCGCAGGCTACCACTTTCCGTTTTGAGCAGCGTTGGGTGAGCGATTGGTTCTATCGTATCGGCCAATCCAACATCAACGAGGGCGGCTATTACTACGCTTATGATCTGGATGATGGTCTCGATTAGGAAATCCACCTCCTTCCTAAACGAGAAACTGTAACGCTTTGCAAACGGGTGATGGGACGTGAAAGCCATCACCCGTTTTGCTTTTTTGTGGCGTTACGGCCGTACAAAACCTTCATCCACTGCCTGCACCCAAAACGTCAGGGCGTCGCCGTTGTCGGCGGTGGCGTAAAAGGCCCAGGCCGGCTGCCACAACCAACCCGGCGCGGCCTCATCACCCGTCGCCGTCACATGGTAAGCCAGTTCCACACGGTCAACGGTGATTTGCGAATAGGACGTGTTGGAAGCCTCTGGCGCAGAGGTGGTAACGGCCGTTTCTCCCCCCGTCGCCACCTGCAAATCAATCCCCTCCCAATCCAAAACCGGGAAGGCCAGGCCCGCATCCCGCACGGCCCAGGCAAAGACGTTCACCGTTGCCCCTTCCGGCACATCGGCCGGAACGTCCGGCAAGATAAACATTTCGCCGCTTTGCGCTTCTTGCAGCCGCGTCTGTCCATCTGTTCGCTGTAACATGCCTGTCTTAAACAGCGGGTTCAGTTCCGGCATGGGTTCCCAACCGACCACCGCCAGCGTATTGACGGCCGTATCCAGGCTGCCCCAAACGTGAATGGTTTGCCCCACCTGCGTCGCCATCGCCGCCAGCGCAGCCTCGTCCGTTTGCAAGGCGAAGTTCAACAGATGAATGCGCGGTGGACCATCGCCGCTGATCGGGGCGTAGGCGGCCGGCCAGGCGTACAAATGCACGTCTGGCCCAGATTGGTGCTGGCGCGGCCAATATTGGAAGCTGCCGGCTTCGGCGCTGGTTGTCTGGGCGGTTGTCGGGGAGGTGATGGCGGTCACAATATCCGCCGTCACGCCTGCCTGAAGCTGCTGCCAGGCGGTCTCGGCGCTGATGAGCGGATAACTGTCCAACGCTGTTGGGGACTCGATGGCCTGATAACTGGCAAAGGCGACCTGGCCGCCGCTGCCCACGCCCACGCTGATTTCCGGCTGGCTGGCGGCACGGCCGTCCATCAGCCGCAGCACAAACACTTCTTGTCCCCAACCGGGCTGCAGGGTGTACGGAAAGTCTGGCAGGCCAAGCGCTTGCAAAAATGTTTCGGCGATGGGTGCGGCCTGGGCAAAAGCCAGTGGATTCAGGTAATCGAAGGCGGCGCTGCTGTCGGTGTAATAGGCGGCAAATTCGGTGATGTTGAGGGTGCGTGGGCCGTCAAAGGCATAAAAGGTCTGGTTCAATTCCGGTGGCGCGGCGGCGTCGGCCGGTAGATTGGCTGCCGCCTGCCCGATTTCCGGGTAGACCTCGGTGTAAAGCGGCCCGCTGAAGCCAAACCGGGCGGCTGATCGTTGGGCCTGTTCGCTGGTAAAGGGCAGGCTGGGCGCAGCCAACACGGCCGTTTCGGCTGGCGTGTCTGGCAGGGCGGCGTTCAGGGTGAAAACGGCCGTCGTAAACGCATCCGGCGCGGCGGCGCTGGCCGCGCCCAGCCCGGCGGCCTGGGTATTGTTGGTGGCGCTGCCGGAAAAACGGGGGAGTAACGGCCGTTCGCCTGCGGTAGTCACGACGGCCGTTGCTTCTGGTTCAACGGTGGCGACGGGCGGA
>CALFEW010000732.1 GCA_937958365.1 uncultured Chloroflexota bacterium
AACGGCCGTACTCACCGCCACCGGCGCATCCACCCAACACCTGGAACAACTTGCGGCCGCTGAACTGGTGGCGATTTCGGATTTCGGATTTCGGATTTCGGATGAAGAGCCGCCAAAATCTGCAATCCCAAATCCGAAATCCATCTCCCTTGCGATTCCACACCGCGAGGTGCTGCGCCACGCCATGCGGCTGCGCGGCGCGGCAGCCTATCACCAGATCATCACCATGCTGGCGAAAGCCGCCCAGCCGGTCGCCATCAGCGACATCTACGCCGTCACCGGGGCCAATCTGAGCCACCTGAAAAAACTCGCCAAGCTGGACCTAATCCGCCTGGGTTCCGAGGAAGTGTGGCGCGACCCCCTGGCCGACCGCGACTTCACCCCCGCCGAAGCGCCGCAGCTCACGATGGATCAGGCGCGCATCTGGGGCCGCGTGAAAATGGCGATGATCGCGGCGGAAGACGAAGATGAAGATGAGGCGGTGAGCGGGTGGACGGGTGATGGGGTGACGCCTGTCCCCACGACCCCTCAGCCCTTCCTTCTCCACGGCGTGACGGGCAGCGGCAAAACGGAAATCTACATGCGGGCCATCGAATATACGCTGGCGCAAGGACGGCAAGCCATTGTGCTGGTTCCCGAAATCGCGCTGACGCCGCAGACGGTGCGCCGTTTTGCCGCCCGCTTCCCCGGACGGGTGGCCGTTTTGCACAGCCGCCTCAGCGATGGTGAGCGTTACGACACCTGGAGGCGGGCGCGGCAAGGGCTGTTCGACATCGTCGTGGGGCCGCGCAGCGCTTTGTTTGCGCCGCTGCCGAACATTGGTGTGATTGTGGTGGATGAGGAGCATGACCCCAGCTACAAGCAGACGCCGCCGGTGTCGCCGCCGTATTACCACGCCCGGGAAACGGCCGTTCACCTGGGCGAAATTCTTCGTGCGACGGTCATCATGGGCAGCGCCACACCGGATTTGGTGACGTACCATCGGGCGCAAGGCGGCCGTTACCGGCTGCTGGAACTGCCCAAGCGGGTGATGGGCCACCGCCACCGCGTGGAAAGCCAGGCCGAGCGCCTGCAACTGACCCCGCGCTATTTCCAATCCGGCGAAGACCCCGACGACGCCCTCACCATCCCCTTGCCGCCCATTCAGGTGGTGGATTTGCGCCAGGAATTGCGGGCAGGCAATCGTTCGATTTTTAGCCGGGCATTGGAAACGGCCGTAACCGAAACCCTGGATCGTGGTGAACAGGCCATCCTCTTTCTGAACCGTCGCGGCACGGCCACCTTCGTCATCTGCCGCGACTGCGGCCACATCGCCCGCTGCCCCCGCTGCGACATGCCACTCACCTTCCATCGGCCTCATGCCGCCCTGGTATGCCATCACTGCGGCCGTCATGAACCCCAACCTGCCGATTGCCCGGTTTGCGGTTCCAAGCGCATCCGCTATTTTGGCCTGGGCACGGAGCAGGTGGAGGAGCAGGTGCAGCAGCGCTGGCCGACGGCGCGCATCACCCGCTGGGACCGCGACACGACGGCCGGCCGTTACGCCCATGAGCAGCTTCTGGCCGGCTTCATCAACCAGGAAGCCGACATTTTGGTGGGCACGCAAATGATCGCCAAAGGGCTGGATTTACCGCTGGTGACGCTGGTGGGCGTCATTTCGGCCGACGTGTCGTTGGGGCTGCCGGATTATCGCACCGGCGAGCGGGCGTTCCAGATTTTGGCGCAGGTGGCCGGGCGCGCCGGGCGCGGCTTGTTGGGCGGGCGGGTCATCATCCAGACCTACCAGCCGGAGCATTACGCCATTCAGGCGGCCGCCGAGCATGATTACGCCAGCTTTTACATTGAGGAGATTCGCTTCCGCACGCAGCACAGCCTGCCGCCTTTTCGGCGGCTGGCGAAGCTGGTCTTTGTGGACCCCATCAACGAGCGCGGCCAGCGGGAAGCGGAGAAGCTGGCCGTCAGCCTGCGCCGCCATGCCCGCGATCTGGCGCTGGCGGCCACGGAAATTTTGGGGCCAACGCCGCCATTTTTTAACCGGGTAGACGGCCGTTACCGCTGGCAGCTCATCGTCCGGTCCCCCAATCCCAACCGCCTGCTGACCGATTTTATCGTACCCGCTAACTGGATCGTGGACATTGATCCAGAAAGCACACTTTAATACAGGAAGATACTATGTTTGATGATCAACTTCTAACGCTGTTAACCCAGCCTGTCATTGCCCGGTTTAGCACCGTGCGCCCTGATGGCTATCCGCACACTGTCCCGGTCTGGTTTATGCTGGATGGGGACGACCTGCTGGTGTTCTCGCTGCAAGGCGCGCGCAAAATCAAAAACGCCCTGGCCCATCCGAAGGGCTGCCTGTCGCTGGGCGGCGATCCGCCCAGCAGCCCGGGCTATCTAATTGATGGCGACCTGACGGTAGAAGACGACCCCGACCATGTCGTGGCCGCCCGGATTACCCATCATTACGAATCGCCGGAGAAGGCAGAGGAAGACCTGGCGGCGTGGCGGGATGAGGCTTTTGCGGTGCTGCGCTTAAAGCCGCGGCGCGTGCTAAAAGTATCCTGAGCGCCGGTATTGAGACACGAGAGGTTTATGAAGACGCTTCCTAAAATTATTTTAATTGGTTTGATATTGGTAATTAGCGTGGGGTGTGACCAGGCGACAAAAAGCGTCGCCAGAGAGCATCTGGCTGCCGCGCCGCCCATTTCTTATTGGGGTGACGTTTTCCGCTTCCATTATATAGAGAACGTGGGCGCGTTTTTGGGCATGGGTTCTATGCTTTCGGAATCGGCCCGTTTTTGGCTGCTGGTTGTCGTGAATGGGGTGGTGCTGTTGGGCATGTTGCTGTTTATTGTGGCCGCGCGTGACCTGAAACCGCTGAACGTGCTGGGCTGGTCGTTGATCATTGGCGGGGGGGTGGGCAACCTGGTAGACAGGCTGCTGTATGAGGGCGCGGTGATTGATTTTATGAATATGGGGCTGGGGCGATTGCGAACCGGCATTTTCAACGTCGCCGACGTGGCGATTGTGTTGGGGCTGGTGATTGTGGTGGCTGCCAGTTTGTGGGACGGCCGTTCATCGCAATCTGATGGCGGACAAGACAGGGCCGGGTTGGAACTTTAGGGGCAGCAGGGGGAAGGAGAAGGTTAAAGAGTGAAGATTGGAGATTGGAGACTGGAGACTGGTTCAATCTCCAGTCTCCAATCTTAGTCCGCAGGTTGTTTTGTACTCGTTCCTCAGAGGAACGGCCGTTTCTTCATGAGTTGGCCGCTAGTCTGTCCCGGCCGGGGGAGTGTAAGGTTCGTGCAGCTTCACCGGCTTTGTGCGCGATTTGCGTAACCGCAGGTTGAGCGCTTCGACAAACACCGAGAAACCCATCGCAAAGTAGATGTATCCCTTGGGGATGTGTTGGTGCAGTCCTTCCACAATCAGGGTGAAGCCGATAAGCAACAAGAAGGAAAGCGCCAGCATTTTTACCGTCGGGTGGCGCTCGACAAAGTTGCCGATTGGGTCGGCCGATATGATCATCACGATGGCGGCAATGACGACGGCGGCAATCATCACCGCGAGATCATCTACCATGCCAACGGCCGTAATCACCGAATCCAGCGAAAAGACCACGTCTAGCAGCAGCACCTGGGCGATGACGCTGGCGAACGAAGCCTTTACCTGGGCGGAAGCATGGCCTTCTTCACCTTCCAGCTTTTGATGGATCTCATAGGTCGCTTTGCCCATGAGGAAAAGCCCGCCCAGCAGAAGTATCAGGTCACGGCCGGAAATTTCAAATTGAAAAACCTTAAACAGCGGTTCTGTCAGGCCGATGATCCACGAGAGTGAAAAAAGCAGAGCGATGCGCGAGAGTACCGCCAGCGCCAGACCCGTGCGGCGCGCTTTGGCTTGTTGATCAGCGGGCAGTTTGCTGGCAAGAATGGAGATGAAAATGACGTTGTCTACGCCCAGCACCAGTTCCAGAGAAACCAGGGTGAGAAACGCGATCCATGCTTGCGGGTTTGTCAGCCAATCCATTGATGTGTAACCTCCGTTTTAAAATGGGTGACATAATGGTATGATCACTCTTGAGAATGGGCAACGGCCGTTCCCGACCAGCCCATGCCGGGTATGAATAAACAAGCATGGGGAGGAGTTGCCCACATGAGAAAATTGCAGGAGGTAAGAAAGATGGCTGTAAAAACAGACGTGATTCAATTTCCGACGAAAGGGCACAGCGATATTTTGGACATTACCAACTAGGTGGTGATGGCTGTGCAGCAGTCGGCATTACGGCATGGCGTGGTGACTATTTTTGCGCCGTCGGCGACGAGCAGCGTGACGACGATTGAGTATGAGACCGGCTGTTTGCATGATTTGCGCCGTTTGTTTGACGAGATTGTAGACCCGGAAAAGGATTATGCGCACAATGCGCGTTGGGGGGATGGGAATGGGCACAGCCATGTGCGCGCCGCGTTGTTGGGGCCATCGTTGAGCGTGCCGTTTGTGAACGGCCGTCTCACCCTCGGCGCCTGGCAGCAAATCATCTTCATTGATTTTGACAACCGCCCGCGCCGCCGGGAGCTGGTGCTGCAAATGATGGGTGAATAATCAGTCAATACACCTTCCCGGAAGTTCCGAACTTCCGGGAAGGCGCCATGTGTTATTGCCCGGACAGTTCCATCAATTGGTCCAGAGTCTGTTTTAAGGCATCCAACTCCTGACCATACGTCGCCCAATCGCCGGTGCGCTGCGCCTCTTCGGCCGCTTCAAAGTGCTGGCTGGCGGTGGCAATCAATTCTTCTACCGTGCCATCCAGTTGAACCTGAACCGGTTCTGTGCTGTCTTCCACCGGCACAGTCACGATCTCTCCATTTTCTTCGACCACCTGGCCCGGTTGGGTTGCCAGCAGCGCCGTCAGCGCCTCTTCAATGGTCGGTTCCATGGTGATTCGGGTGTCTGAGGCGACAATCACCCGTCTGAGTTCTGGCAGTGCGCTCGTGTCAGACAACAGGTAGACCGGCTCGACGTACAGGAAGCTGTCGTTAATGGGAATCACGATCAAATTACCACGGATCACCCGCGATCCCCGCTGATCCCACAGCGAAAATTGCTGCGAAATTTGTGGTTCCTGATCAATGCGCGCTTCAATTTGTAAGGGGCCAAATATCAGTTCTTGTTTGGGCAGTTCATACACCATCACACCGCCATAGTTCGGATAGTCGTTTCTGGCGGCCATCCAGGCGATCATGTTCGACTTGCCGGCCGGCGTGAGCGGTTGTATGAGCAGGTACTCAGACTCTACTGTACCGGGCAGCGGCATATTGACATAATAAGGTTCCATCAACTGCTCGGTCCCATCGAAGACCTCGTTGGGCAAGTCCCATAAATCTTCCTGGTTGTAAAAAACCCGCACGTCGGTCATGTGGTATTTGAGATATTGTTGCGTTTGAATGCGAAACAACGTTTCTGGATACCGGACGTGGGCCAGCAAATCAAGGGGCATGGCTTCCAGGGGTTGGAACATATTGGGGAAAGCAGCCGCGTAGGATTGGATGATGGGATCGGCGGCATCGGCGATGTAGAAGTCTACTGTGCCGTTGTAGGCGTCTATGATGATTTTGACGGAGTTGCGGATGTAGTTTTGGCCTTGTGCGGTGGGGGTGGCGTAGGGGAATTTGTTGCTTGACGTGTAGGCGTCCATGATCCAGAAGAGACGGCCGTTTTCATCTATCACAATGTACGGGTCTGTGTCCAACGATAGGAACGGCGCGATTTTTGACACCCGTTCGCGGATTTGCCGGTAGAGCATTACCCGCGAATTGGCGTCTATTTCGTCACTCAGAATGATGTTGGCGTCGGTTAATCTGGCGGCAAACGCCAGCCGCTTCACGAAGGAGTTCAGCGGCACGCCGCCTTCCCCCTCGTAAATCGTTTCGACGTTTTCATTGCCGCTGGGATAGCTAAAGCTGGGACGGGTGTTGTTCACGTACACCACGTCGTTCATCAATTCCCCGTAATAAATCTCTGGCCGCGTCACTTCCAGCCGTTCATTGACGCTGACAGGTGGGATGTCCTGGATGAAAAAGCGCGGCTGCCCTTCGGAGGTTGTTTCATTCACCGGGTTCATCACCACGCCCAGGCCGTGCGTGAATTCCAGGTTGCGGTTTACCCAGGTGGGATTGTTCAGGTTGGCTTTGTTCAGTTCGCGTGCGCCCAGCATAACCTGGCGCGTGATGCCATCAATCTCGTACCGGTCAATGTCTACCTCGCCAAACTGGTAATACGGCCGTAACGCCTGCAACTGCTCGTAGGAGGTTTGCAGCAAGCGATAATCCCAAATGCGAATATTTTCCAGAATAGCGTTGGCTTTTTCCTCGCGCAGCGTCGCTTCATCCAGGATAGTCACTGTATCGAAGGCTTGCGTTTGCACGCTGTCCAGGTTGTAGGCCAGGCGGGTAAAGGCGATGTTGTGGGCGATATACGGCCGTTCCCGTTCCAATTCGTTCGGCTCCACCGCATACCGCTGCAACAGCCCGGGGTACAATCCACCCAAGACAATCGTCGCCAGCAGCCACAAGCCACCGGCCACCAACAGCGGGCGCAAATTAAAACGGAAATAGGTATAAAGCGCCGCCACGGCCGCCAGCGCCATAAACAACAACTGCGCCCGCAGCGCCCACAGACTGGCGTTCATGTCTGTGTACGTTGCGCCAAATACCGCCCCACCTGGCGCATACAGCAGTTCGTATGCGTTCAGCCAATACCCATAGGCCCATACCGCCATTAAACCGGCGAGCAGCAGCGCCACGTGCCGGCGCACGTCGGGGATATTCTGCGGCCGCCAACGCCCCTGCTGAATGTCTGGCAGGTTGTTACCGGCATACAAGGCTACCACGCCGATCAATGTTACAAATAGCAGCGATCCTAGCCATCCCTGAATAAGCTGGAAAATGGGCAATTGAAACAGATAAAAACTCACGTCCTGGTTAAAAATAGGATCGCTGACGCCAAAAGGCACACGATTCAGGACCAACAAGAATTGTTCCCACTCTGCTGCCAGGCTGGAAGCAAAACCCAGCGCCAGAAAAACGGCAAAACCGGCAATTACCCAGCGCACACCGGGGATTTTTAAAAGCTGGGGCTGCATGGGTGGCGTATTGCGGATGGCTCGTTGGCGCGCCAGCCACCAGTTGCCCCATAACAACCCCAGGGCAACTATCAGGCCAATGACAAACAGCGCAATGCGCCAGCCGAACTGGGTTAGCCAGACAGCGACATAGCCTGTTTCACCAAACCACAGCCAATCGGTGTAGGTGTGGACAATCCAATTGAAGCTAACAATTAGCAGGAAGATTGCCGCCAGAAACCAGATTGTACGATTGGGTCGTCGCGGTTGTGCCGGGCGATTAGGTTTTGGTGGAAAGTGGGGCCGCCCCTCTTCGTCACTTTCGGTCCCGTAATCCCAGCCCGCATCGCGCATTGCTCGGCGAAATACTTCGGGGATGTCATTTGGGTCGCGGCTCATGTATTTTCTCCAGAATCAGTCAACCCTCGTCGGGTTATGATTGTCCGTAGATTTTGCATCTTTCTTGGGTTGCGTTTGTAAAATCTGCGGATCAGGTCTCGGACAAAGTGAATTTGTTGAGAATATGTTTCGGGCAATTGCCATCAAACATCATTATCCCACAAATTGCCCGTTGGGGCTTATCAGTCAGGCGTGCTTCATTGATTTCTTAGAACCTGGGAGAGTGTTGAGCGCCTGTTGTTTGTTCATGACGGCCGTAGCGCCGCCCTGGCGCTGCGGGGAGAAGGGGTGGGGCGATGGGGAAGGGGAAACGGCCGTTCAGGCGAAACGATACCCAACCCCAGGTTCGGTGAGGACGTAGGCGGGGCGTAAAGGGTCGTCTTCAATTTTGCGGCGCAGTTGGGAGATAAAAACCCGCAAATATTCGCGCTCGTCGCCATATTCCGGCCCCCACACAGCCTGCAAAATCGAGCGGTGCGAAATAACTTTGCCCTGGTTCTGCACCAGGTAATACAACAGCTTAAATTCCGTCGGCGTCAGATGAATCTCTTCGCCGCGCAACGAAACCTGGTGACTGTCGCCGTCAATAAATAAATCGTTGCAAACGATGACGTTTTTGGCGGGCCGCCGATCGCTTCTTTGAATGGTCCAGCGCCGCAAAGAAGAGCGTACCCGCGCCAAAAACTCTTCCATGCTAAACGGCATCTCCACGTAATCATCTGCGCCCAAATCAAGCGCCTTGATCTTGGTCTGTTCTGCGCCCACGGCCGATAAGACGATGATGGGCGCATGGGTGGATTCACGGATTTGCCGACAAATTGCCAGACCATCCACCTCGATGGTGGCAAAATCCAGCAACAAGATGAACAAGTCAAAACTCACGTCCTGAACAATCTCAAAAACGTCCCTATCATCCAGAGCAATAGACACTTCATACCCTCTGCCGGAAAGGTTTCGGCGTAGAGTACGCAGGATGGCCGGCTGATCGCCGATAAGCAATGTCTGTATGGTTTCCATCTACGCTAGGCTTCTGTTTGGAATGGGACGAATAAAACCAGGGCATCGCCGTTCACATCGGCGTCGTTTGTGGCCATGCGGATTGTCTGCAAAGTTAATAATTGGTGCGCAACCAGCGCCTTTAACCGGGTTTCCGAACGCAAATTGACAGGGAAACGGGAACGGTCTGGGGCGTCGTGGCAGAACCAGGCGATGATGTCGTTGGCCGAACCGGGAAAATCACCTTCGATGATGATCTGCCATTCGGTGGCTTTTTCCAGCACTCGGATAGATAGGGTGTCATCAGGCCGGGGGCGGGCGCTGACCAATACCTCGAGCAGCAGCCGCAGCGCCAGGCGCAAATACTCGAAGTCTACAAACGCCAGCCGGGTTTCGGCGGGCAGCGCCAGGGTGATGGGCACGGCCGTTATCTCTTTCTGCACCAGGTCTCTGGCCTGGGACAGGATTTCTTGCAGGCTGTTGGGTTCGCGGCGAATGGTCAGGGTCTGGCTTTCGGCGCGCATGGCAATGGTCATCACGGCCGTTAACCCCGATATATCATCTATACTCTTATCAATCGTCTGCATAAACTCATGCTGCGTGGCCTGGTCCCAAAAAATATCACCACCCAGCAAGCTGGAAATGGCCGCCTTGATTGACGCAAAAGAAATCTGCAACCCCTGGCTAATATCTGCCACCAGATTCCACATGATCGGTTCATCATGTTTGGCATTGCCGTCGCCGTTTTCCGATACGACCTTGTGTGTGTCCATAAACCCCAACCGCTCCAAAGAAGACCCGTTCAACTTGCGGTCAACAATTCAAAAGAGGTTTGCCTGGCCCCGATGCGCAGGCCCGCTTTGCCGGCCAGCGTGGCCGGCAGTTTGCGCAGCGTGGTGATAATGACCTGCTCCCCACCGCTGTGCAGGAAATTGGCGGCGGCCTGCAATTTGCCTTCCACCATCTGCGAATCAAACGTTTCACGGCTTAAGAGGGCGTTCAGGTCCTCAAGTGATAAATAGCGCTGTTGTTCCGTATTCAGGCCCATGAGCGCAAATTTATCATTGCGGTCAATGACCATGAGCAGCAGCGGCGCCTGTAACTGCACGGCCATCATGCAGCCTACCCGGTCGGTGTCTACCACCGCTTCCACGCCGTGAAGACGGCCGTCGCTCCCGCGCACCACCGGAATACCCCCGCCGCCGGCGGCAATCACAATCGTGCCACTCGCCACCAACTGCTTAATCCCTTCCATTTCCACAATCTCTAACGGAACCGGGGCCGATACCGCCCGCCGATACCCCCGCCCTGGTTCCAGGATCATGTGCCAGCCCCGATTTTGCCGGTGCTGTTCCGCCTTTTCTTTGTCAAAAAATGGTCCAATCGCCTTCGTGGGTTGGTTGAAGAGCGGATCGTCCGCATTCACCACAGTTTGTGTCACGATAGACATGACCGGACGATTCAGCCGATTGCCCACCAGCACGTTGTGGAGCGACTGCACAAGCATATAGCCGGTAGCTCCTTGTGTATCTGCGCCGCAAACATCCAACGGGATGGCGTGCAAAATGTGACTGGCCAGTTCGGAACGATACAACACGTAGCCAACTTGTGGTTTGTTGCCATGCAAAATCGCTACCTCCAAATCGCTCTGGAAAAGCGGCAGCAGACTTTCAGCTAATTCATGGGCTTTGTCTCGTTGGCTGTCAATGGTCGAACCAAACTTATCGGATAAAACTTCTCCGTTCACAAGAATTACAACGGCCTTTTTCATCACTGAAATCCTCGTCAATTCCCCTTTTTTGCGCGTTAAAAACAAATAATGACCTGGAGTTTGGCAAATGATCTTTCCTACCGGAAGATCAACTGCCTAGTCTCCATTGTACCAAACAAAGAAGATTCCCCAATACCGCTGGAGTTGTTGCCGTATTGGGGGATGGGCCTGACGGCCGTTGCCCTACACCACGCGCAAATCAAAGAGGGGACACCTGTTCAACTCCCCGGTTCCCATCAACCACCAAAACACGCCCGCCTTTCATGACGTAAGTCCGAGGTGGCTGTTCTATCACGGCCTCCGCTGCCGTTTCCCCGGCCACAATCACCAGATCAGCCCGGTTGCCTACCGCCAGACCATAATCCTGAACGCCCATCACCTGCGCGCCGCCAAACGTGGCAATCCTCAAAAGCATCTCCAACTCTTCATCCCGGCGCAAGCCGCTGCGGTAGCCCAACAACTTCACCCGCTCCAGCATGTCAATGGTGTAATACGGCCCCCACGTGTCGCGGACACCATCAGTTCCAGTACAAAGTGAGACACCTGCGTCATACAGCTTTTTGATGGGTGGAAAGGGCGAATGGCCGGAGCCAAGTGTCATGATGGTGATGCGATTTTCCAGCAGCAGATCAATTAGCGTGTTCAGATAATCCGGCTCAACCATGCCCAGGCAAAACACGTGGCTGAGGGTGACGCGCCCCTGCATCCCCAAAACGCGGGTGCGTTCGGCAATCAATTCGACGGTGAACGCGCCCAACATGCCCGGCTCGTGCAGATGAATGTCCAGGTCTACGTCGTAATGGCTGGCGATGCCAAAAATCGTATCCAGGTGCTTTACCGGGTCGCGGTCAACCGCGGCCGGGTCTAACCCGCCCAGACAATCCGCGCCGGCTTTCAGGGCCTCCTCCAGCAGTTCAACGGAGCCGGGGCGGCTGAGCATTCCGCCCTGAGGAAAGGCCACGATCTGCATCGTCATGACGTCCTGGTACTGTTCGCGGGTGGCTAAAACGCCTTCCAGATTGCGCAGGCCCACTCCGGCGTCCACGTCCACATGGGTGCGGATGTGGGTGACGCCGGTGGCGATGGACGCCTCGACCTGCCGCGCCGATTGGACCTGAGGCGAGTGGTTGACCTCGCGCTGGACGCGCCGCTCGTAGGCGACGAAGTCTTGCACGCGGTTGCCGGTGAGCTGGTTTTTGTGCCAGGGCAGGCCCAGCAGGTTTTTATCCAGGTGGGCGTGGGCATTGACTAAACCGGGCAGCAGCAGGTGGGAACGGCCGTCTACCACCACCACTTCTCCATCATCTGCCACCACAATACCCGGCTCCATCCGCCGAATAAACCCATCCACCACCAACACGTCTACAATCGGGCCGCCCCACGGCCGTACCTGCCGAATCAGAAGTTGCTCAGTCATCATCCCGTCCTTATCTATTCATCCAACAAATAAACCGGTTCGGCGTAAAAGCGGATACGGCCGTTCCGTTGTTTCTCCAATAACTGTTCATGCAGCCAACGATTCTTCTCCCGCAGCGATTGGTCAGTGCGTAGAACTTCCAGGTCTAAATTGACGCGCAAAATGCGGCCCGGCACGATAAACCGCGTGATACCCGCGGGCAGCCGCCGCCCCGCCTGCGCCAGTTGAATGACCTGCTCCACGGTGTACACCGGAAAAACAACCAGCGCCGTCATGTCAGGGAACTCGTGCTGGAGTTGGGCCATATCCTGAATGAGCGTGCGCGAGGTGTAGCTGGCGTCTATGTACGCGGCCGTCAACTGGTTCAACGCCTCCAGCCGGTTCACGCCCGCCCGCGCCTGCACCCGGTACACCGTCCCATCGGCAAAGTGCAGGGAACACAAACTGCCATAAGCCAACTGCTCTTCGGTCACGGCAACGGCCGTACTCGTCACCAGTTCCACGTCCGGCAATGAGCGCAACAGGGCCAGCAAATCGGCCGGGGCCATCTGCCGAATGACGTGATACCACGTCCTGAGCTGCAAGCCTTCGGCGTCGGCGCGGAAGACCTGCACCAGCATATGCGGCAGTCCCAACTGGCGCAGCGCCGTCGAGCGCGTCGCGCCATCCAGCACCATGTATCCCTTCTCCGTTTCCATGACCAGCGGCGGATTCTTCAACTGGCCGGAAGCCAGGAGCCGGTCGGCCAGCCGGATGACCCGCTTCTGGTCGAACAGTTCGTGCGGGAAAACCTTGTCCGCCGGTACAATGCGCAGCGGCAGCACCGGCGCCACCTCGTTGGCGGCAAAAAAGTCCAAAAACTGTTCGGCCACGGTGATGGCCGCTTCACGCGCCGCGTCTACGGTGTACCCGGCGATGTGCGGCGTCACAATGACGCCCGGATGCTGCACCAGCGGATGTTCAGGCGATTCATCGCCGGCCAATACGTCCAGCGCCGCCCCGGCAATTTGCCCGTTGTCCAGCGCTTCCAGCAGCGCTGTCTCGTCCACAAGCTGGCCGTAGGCGGCGTTGAGCAAATAGGCGCTGGGTTTCATCCGCGCCAGCTCATCGGCGGCGATCAGGTGATAGGTCTCCAGGGTTAGCGGCACGTGCAGCGTCACAAAATCAGACTGGGCCAGCAAATCGTCCAGGTCCACCGATTTGACGTTGGCTTCCAGGGCCAGTTCCGGCGTGAGTTGGGGCTGGTTGACCAAAATTTTCATGCCAAACGCCTGGGCGCGCACGGCTATCTGGCGGCCAACCGGCCCAAAGCCCACGATGCCCAGCGTTTTGCCGTAAAGCCCCATGCCGGTCAACTGCTCGCGCCGGCCGATGCCCAGACGCAGGCTGGTTTCCGCCCAGGGCAGGCGGCGAGCCATCGCCAGCAGCAGGCCCAGGGTGTGTTCGGCGATAGCCAGCGTATTGGCCGCCGGGGCATTAACCACTTCGATGCCTCTGGCTTTGGCCGCCGCCACGTCTATGTTGTCCAGGCCGGGCAAAGCCCGGCCGATGATTTTCAGGCGAAAGCCAAATTCCAGCAGTTCGGCCGTCACCTGAGTTTCGCGCCGGACGATGAGGCCATCATAGCGGGGCAGCAGGGCGCTGAGTTCGGCCGGGGTCAGGCCGGTTTGCACGTCCACGTCAACGGCCGTTGCCAGCAGTTCCAAGCCTGCCTCATGCAGTGGTTCACATACCAAAACACGCGGCAATTGTTTCTCATTCATATCCAAACCTCAAACAACAGTTAACAGTTAACAGTTAACAGTTAACTGTTAACTGTTCATTGTTAATTGTTAACCGCCCGCAGCCTGCCGGCCTTGAACACGTAACACTTTTCTGCCTGGCCGACGATGGCCGCTGACGCGGAGGGCGCGTCCAGCAGCACCATATCGGCGATGCAGCCCGGTTCCAGGCCATAATCGGGCAGGCGCAGGGCGCGGGCGGCGTTGATTGTGCTCATTTGCAGCAGCGTTTCCAGTTCGGCCACGGTGTCCATATGCGCGCCGTAGGCCAGGATGAGCGCTTCTTCCAGCAAGTTCAGGTTGCCCAACGGCCGTAACGCATCCCTTACATTATTCGAGGCATACGTCAC
>CALFEW010000733.1 GCA_937958365.1 uncultured Chloroflexota bacterium
CCATCAACGAGCTGATTTGCCAGCGGTTAGGCGTGCGGCGTCTGCCAACGGCCGTGACCAACCTGATTCACGCCAAAGCCGAGGGTCACCCCTTCTTCAGCGAAGAACTGGCCTACGCCCTGCGCGACGCCGGACTGATTCAAATCGCCGACGGCGAGTGCCGACTGGTTGCCAAACCGCAAGAGTTTGCTGCCCTCAACTTCCCCAACACCATCCAGGGCGTCATCACCAGCCGTATAGACCGCCTCGCGCCGCCACATCAGCTCACCGTCAAGGTTGCCAGCGTCATCGGGCGTATCTTCGCCTTTGTCCTGCTGTGCGATATTTACCCGGTCGCCACAGGCGAAACGCAGCTGCACCAACATTTAGACCACCTGGAACGATTGGGCATCACGCCGCTGGAGACGCCGCCGCCCAATCTGACCTATATTTTCAAACATCTGGTGACGCAGGAAGTGGTCTACAACCTGATGACGTATGCTCAGCGCCAGCAGTTACACCGGCGAACCGCCTCCTGGTATGAACAAACGCAGACCGGCGACCTCAGCCGCTTTTATCCGCTGCTGGCATACCATTGGCGGCTGGCGGGGGCGACAGAACAGGCGGTGGCCTATTACGAAAAAGCAGGCGAAAACGCCTTCCGCGATTACGCCAATCAGGAGGCTATTCGCTTTTTTACGCGGGCGCTGGAATTGAGCAGCGAGGCGAATTCGCCGGTGCAGCGCGCGCGCTGGCAGCGCTATTTAGGCGAAGCCAGCTACCGGCTGACGTTGATGGAGAACAGCGAGGCGCATTATCTGGCGGCGTTGGCGTTGTTGGAACGGCCGTTACCCACCAGCACCCCGCGCCGCGTTCTGGGCCTGCTGCGCGAAATCATCCGGCAGGTGGGCAACTATCGTCGTGACGGCCGTGCCGCCCCGCTCCCCGCCGCCGGATCAGAGCAAAGCCCGCTGCTGGAAGCCGCCCGCGCCTACGACGGCATCTCCGAGATTTACTACAACACCGGCGATTTCCTCGCCACGTTTTACTGCGTCATGGCCGCCTTCAACCTGGCCGGGCAGGCCGGAACGTCGCCGGAATTGGTACGAGGTTACGCCAACATGTGCCCCACCCTGGGCACAGTCTCGCTGCACGGGCTGGCCAACAGCTACCGGGAACGCGCCCTGGCTCTGGCCGCCAACCTCGACGATTTACCCACCAAAGCCTACATTCAAATCCCCTTCTCCTCCTACAGCCTGTGGGTAGGTGATTGGGACCGGGCAGAACAGGAAATCGGCGAGGCGCTCGCCATTTATTCGCGGCTGGGTGATTGGCGGCATTGGTGCGTGGCTGCCTGGATATGGCCGCAAGCCGCCGAAGGCAAAGGCGAACTCCACCGGGCGCGTGACTTGTGGGCGGAACTTTACAGCGTGGCGCTGAGCAGCCAGGACACGCGGCATCAGGTGCGCAGCCGGGGCGGGCAAATGTTTAACTTCCTGGCGCTAGGCCAGCCTGAAGATGCCTTTGCCTGCGTAGACGCCGTCGGTAAACTGCTGGAGGAAAACCCGGAAATGCTGCCGGTGGAGGAGCGGCTCTGGTTTGCCGTTCGCGCCATGCGCGCGCTGCACCAGGAACAGTGGGCGGAGGCCCGCGCCCTGGCCCACGAACTGATAGCCGCCATCGGCCGCGCCCGCTTTAAGTTTGATCTCCCCGACGTGTTTGCCACCAGCGCCGAGGTGTTCCTGACGCTCTGGGAACGGGGCGAGGCGGATGCCGGCGAGGCAAAAAAGGGCTGCCGGGTACTCCGGCAATACGCCCGCACCTATCCCTTTGCCCGTCCCCGCGCTCAACACTACCAGGCGCGTTTTGATGGGCTGGACGGGAGGTAGGAGCGTATTCCGTAAGCCGTAAGCCGTATTCCGTAGACGGAATACGGCTTACGGCTCACGCTCTGCCCCAGGGGTTGATGTTTTGTTCGCGTGATTTGCGGTAGACGAGAACCATGTAGACGACGTCAAAGAGAAAGACGATGGCGTAGAGGACGTTGACGACGGGCGTCTGGATGCCATCGGCCAGCATGAAGCCGTAGGCGGCAACTGTGCCCAGCCACTTGTTGAAGGCGATGTAGAAGGATTGTCCGTCCACGTTGTTGCGCCGCAAGATCATGACGACAAACAGCACAGACATGACCACATTGAGGCCGAAGCCGGTGTAGTAGCTGCCACCTTGTAATGTCAGGGGCAGAAAATCAGGAACCTGCCCGTTCACGACGACGCCCCAGGCGTTGCGAATCCAAAATTCCTGGATGATGGTGTAGATGACTAGAAAGGCGGCGACGACGCCTCCCAGGACAATCCAGGTGAAATACTTTTTGACGAGAGGGTGATTGAAATAGTGACGGCCGTATTTCAGCACCGTGTACAAAATCACAAAGTCAAACACCATCCAGATAAAATTGCGCCCCTGGATGATCGCCGCCGGGCAGGTACTCCAACTGGCGGCGCAGCCCCGTTCAATTCCCAGGCCAAAAATAATCTCCCAGGCCAGGTTGCCACATAGGGCCACAATCGGCATCCCATAAGACTTGTCCTTGAAGCCGCGATAAATGATGAGGATGTAGGCAATAAGCCAGAATACGCCGGACAACAGCGCCGTTGCCAGGAGCCAAAAATGATTGCTATCTAACACGAATCCTCCTTGCGAACTGAGATTGGAGACTTGTTTAGCATCCAGTCTCCATCCGCATTCTTTATCAGATAGGGCGCCGTTTCACGACGACCAGGGTCATGTCGTCGGCCTGGGGGGAAGTGCCGCAAAATTGGGCTACGGCGTCCAGAATGGCCTGCGCAAGCTGCGCCGCCGAAGCGTGGGCCGAGGCGGCAATCACCGCTTCCAGGCGGGCTTCGTCGAAGAGTTCTTGTTCATGGCGGGCTTCGGTGATGCCATCGGTGTAGAGGATGAGTGTATCGCCGGGAGCCAGGGTGATACTTTTTTCCTCCAGATGGACGTTGGCGAACGCGCCCAGCACCATGCCGCGACCGGCAAGCTGCTGCATATGGCCGCCATCTGCCTGCACCCAATAGGGCCGATCATGCCCGCCGAGGGCATAGACGAGCTGGCCGGTTTGGGTGTTAAGGCTGGCAAAAAAGGCTGTCAGGAATGGCAGGGAGCGCCGCTCGGACATCAGGAGTTGGTTGGTGCGTTGGAGCAGGTTGGCGGGGGAACGGCCGTTCAAAGCTGCGGCGCGAATGATGGTGCGACACATCGTCATAAACAGGGCCGCCGGTACGCCCTTGCCGGTAACATCGGCGATCACCAGATGCAAGATGTCCGGGTTGGCCGGGTCAGGGATGAAATCGTACAGGTCGCCGCCGACCTGGCGAGCGGCGCGATAGGAGGCCGCAAACTCCCAACCGTACAGGGCTGGGCATTTATCCGGCAGCAGGCTCAACTGGATTTGTCGCCCGATGGCTAATTCTTCTTCCAGGCGCTGCCGCCGCAGCTCTTCTTCCATGTAGCGGCGCAGCCGGGCCGACATGATAGCCATCACATCGGTGGCGAAGGCCGGCTGCTGTTGGATGAGCGCGGCGAAACGCTCTTTGTTGATGGCCGCCAGGATACAATCGGTCACGGCCGTTGCCGTGGCGCTGCGTACCTGATTGTCGGCCAGGGCCATTTCGCCAAACACCTGGCCGGCTCCCAGACAGTCTAGCAGTTGATCCTCTATGGTTATGTTTACTTCACCGGCCAGAATGAAGTACATCACAAAGCCGATGTCTCCGAGGCTGAATATGGTTTCACCGGCCATCACCCGGATTTTCTCGGTTTCGTTCAGGTGCGAAACAATCACTTGCAGCGGCATGGGCGTGATGGGTTAAAAACTGTGAACGGCCGTTTCCCGGTCGGTGAAGATTTCCAAGATATGGGAAAAACCGGTCATCTCCAACGTCTTTTGCACGCGGGGTTGTGGTTGAAGCAGTTTACAAGTGGCGTCAAATTCGGTGGCATTGTTCATTTCGTGGGAAATCTCATGGATCACGCTCCAGCCACCTTCCATATTGGGCGCATCCTGGCCGCGCATCACCATGACCACGGTGTGCAGTCCTACCAATCCGGCGCTAGACATAAACTTCAATTCGCTCAAATCGAGCAGCAGATGGCGAGTGCCGGCGGCGTACAATTTCTGAGCCTGCTGGATGAAGTTCATGTAAGAGCTGGCGTCCAATTCTCCTTGAACTTTCATGACAGTAATGGGCTTGGGAGTGGTTAACTCCTCAACGGTAATGTTCATACAACCTCCTGAAAAAAATGAGCAAGTCAGATAAATGTATTGTGTTTGGTGAAAGTAAGTTGATTACGGCCGTTTGGTGTCTGCTCGTAACGTAGTTCATCGGTGAAATGGCGCATCATGAGGATGCCCATGCCGCCCAACGGCCGTAAATCAATTGGCAGCGTAACGTCGGGAGACGGGACGGCCGTTGGATCAAACAATGGGGCGGCGTCTATATGCTTTACCACCAACGAGCGTCCGGCGCGCCAGATTTCAATTTGCACTTCACCGGGCTGTCCCCGGTAGCCATGCCGCACGCTGTTCACGATTGCTTCGTTTAAAGCCAGAATCATGTCGGCCACAGCCTCAGGGTCGCCGCCTGAGAGCAACATCGCCTTTTCCAACTGTTGGCGAAGCGGCGCGATGTCGCCTAACGCGACAATTTGGGCGAAGGTGTGCAATTGCTCCATCAAAAAGAGGCGACGGCCGTTTGGACATCGTGGTGAATTTCCAAAAACATATCATACCCGGCCACGCTAATGGTCTTGAGGCCGTTTTTGGTTGGATTCAACAGCTTGAGATTGGGCGATTTGTACGTGCCGGTCATAATGCCCCGTTTCATCGCTTCATTGTCTACATCGCCGTTTTGCCGGAGCAGCTCAAAAACCAACTGGATAGCCCGCAAACCGGCGCTGCTGATGTAAGGAACGTGACTTAAATCCAGCAAGATATGGCGACTACCACCGGCGATAGCATCTGCCGCCAGTTGATGCAAGGGTTCCTCGTTCATCAGATCGCCTTGAAGGTGAAAGATAGTGACGGGGATACGGCCGTTTGCCTGTGAGATCGTAATTTCCATGCCTTCATACTCCTTCGCAAGACTTCAGAAAAGTTATCAGCCAAATACAAAGGTTCTCAGGCTTCCCCAATATTATCCACGGTCATCGTGGTTTACTTTTACCAAAAATGATTCGCGCTAAGCCGGTCTAACGCCGGTGCGGCTTGGGGGAACTGCGCCAATAAATGACAGCATGGTGTGTTCGGTGGCGTTGAAGCTGCGGTTAAGCCGTTGTAAGAGCAAGGTTTGCAGGACAATTAAATTGTGCCCTAATTTCGCCAAAAACACAAAGGCCAATCAGATGAAATCATCCAGACGCCAAAGCCAGACAATCAGGCACGACCCTTGCACTGATAAGAAATGGGGCGCGGATTTTTACGGATGCGGCGGATAAATGCTGATAGAGATGTTTTTATCCGCGAAAATCGGCCGCATCGGCGTTTGTCCGCGTCCCATTCATGAATCTGCAAACATAATGTCAGGAGAACAGGCGCACCTTACTTGGAAAACCATGTTGAAAATGATAGGATTGCCGCAGGTACTCAGGTCTGGTCTGGAGTCATTGGTATGTTTGAAGCGGTCGGCAACATGCACATGCACACGCCCTACTCCGATGGCGAGAAGTGGCACGCGGAAATTGCCAACGCGGCCATAGACGCCGGACTGGATTTCATCATCGTCACCGACCACAACGTCTGGGTAGATGGCGTGGAAGGGTATTATGAGAGTGGGAACGGCCGTGTCCTCCTCCTCACCAGCGAAGAAGTCCACAACACCCGCCGCCAGCCACAAGCCAGCCACTTCCTGGCCTACGGCGCTCAGTGCGAACTGGCCGGTTACGCCGCCGACCCCCAACAGTTGATTGACGCAGTCAAAGCGGCCGGCGGTTACGGCTTCCTGGCTCACCCCCACGAAAAAGACCTCCCCCTGCTCAATTTCGACAATCTTGGCTGGCACGATTGGGACATTGACGGCTATACCGGCCTGGAAATCTGGAACTATATGTCCAGCATTAAGAGCCAACTCGCCCTTGCTGTAGACAAAACGCCGCTCAAGTTCAAACCCTTCGGCTTCCTGGCCTTGCTGCGCGTCGCCCTGAACCCAGAAAAATATATCACCGGCCCGGAACCGGAGACGCTGGCTCTGTGGGACCAACTGTTGGCCGAAGGCAAACAAATCCACGCCATCGGCAACAGCGACGCCCACGGCACACCCATCCGCCTGGGACCCTGGGAACGCCTTATCTACCCCTACGAATACCTGTTCCGCGCCATCAATACCCACGTCCTCTTGCCCAAAGCACTCACCGGCGACCTGGCCGAAGACCGGCGGCTCATTTATGACGCCATTGGTCACGGGCACGCCTGGGTGGCCTACGATCTGCCGCACCCCACCAAAGGCTTTCGTTTCACCGGGCAGGGCATCAACAAAGGCAGCATGGGCGACAAAGTGCGATTGGACGCCGGGGCAACGCTCCAGGTAAAAACGCCGGTCCCGGCCAACATCCGTCTGATCCGCCACGGCAAAGTGGTCGCCGCCAGCGCCAACCAGACCAACCTCACCTACATCCCCGTAGACGAAGGAGCCTATCGCGTCGAATGTACGCTGCCGTTCCAGGGCAAGGAACGCGGCTGGATTTACAGTAACCCCATTTATTTGTGGTGACTGATCACTGCATACTGAAGACCGACTCCCATTCCTCTGGAGTAACTTTCTTAGATTGGACCAATCTTGGAGATTGGTCCAATCTGTGCCACATAATTTCTAGACAGTTACGAAGTCGTATGACAATCATCATATTTTGTCGCTGCTCGCTTGTGTTACAATCAAGAGCGGTGTGCAATGGGTGAACACGGCCGTTTCCCGCTTCGT
>CALFEW010000734.1 GCA_937958365.1 uncultured Chloroflexota bacterium
TACCAGATTATGATGAAATGGATTGGGACAACAATCTAGCAGGTATTCTAGCCATAATCGAAGCGAATCGGTGATTGTCAGTACACAGATCCCTGGGTGGCGGTGGGCGATCTGACTTATTCCCAGCTTATGCTGCGGGTGGTTGGAGTCACCTAATCAAAAATTTCGTTGCATTAATTGACGATTCTGGCTACAATCCACTCATGTATTTTCAACAAGTATTGCCCCAATTAGCTCCCTTACCCTTATTTGAAAGCGGGCAACTTTACGCGGGAACTGATTCCCCCCAGCAGGTACAGCGGCAGCTTGCAGATTGGGTGCGCGCCGGAAAGGTGATTCAATTACAGCGCGGGCTGTACACTCTCGCCTCGCCCTACCACTTAGAACGACCACATAGCTACTTAATCGCCAATCATCTGGCGCGTGGTTCCTATGTCAGCCTGCATACAGCTTTATCCCACTACGACCTCATCCCGGAGCATGTCGCCGTCGTGACCAGCGTCACGACGGGCCGCCCAGGTTCCTGGCAAAATCCTTACGGCCGTTTCACTTTTCAACACATTCAACCAGCGCTGTTTTTTGGCTTTGAATACCGGCAGGTAACACAAACACAATGGGCGTACCTGGCGACACCGGAAAAGGCGCTGCTAGACCTTATCTACCTGACGCCCGATGCGGATAGCGAAGGGTATATTCGCGCCTTGCGGCTGCAAAATCTGGATCAGCTTGATGTTGACCGACTGGCCGATTACGTTAAGCGGGCCAACAAACCAAAACTCAAACGCGCCTTATCGCACATCTTACAAGTTGTGGCCGAGGAATTAACAGAGTACGTGACCTTGTGATCCCCTATCTGAAAGCGCAAATTGAGCAGACATTTATCCCGGAAGCGCAAAGAGCGATGGTGCGCGAATATCTGCAAATGCGGATTTTGCAGAGTTTGCAAAACGCTGGGGCCATGATTCCCCTGGCTTTTCATGGGGGAACAGCCTTGCGACTGCTTTACCACACGCCGCGCTATTCGGAGGACCTGGATTTTGCGCTGGAACGACAACGCGAACAGTATGATTTGCGCCGCTATTTGACCGCCATACAACGTGATTTGCAGGCCGAAACATATGACATCGAGATAAAACTGAATGAGCGCCACGTTGTCCACAGCGCCCTCATTCGTTTTCGTGGCTTGTTTCACCGGCTGAACCTGTCGCCGCATGAAACGGAAGTTTTGGCCATCAAACTGGAGATTGATACGAATCCGCCGGCCCAGGCAAGCCTGGCGACGACTCAGGTTCAGCATCATGTTGCTGTTAATTTACAGCATCATGACCAAGCATCCTTGTTAGCTGGCAAGCTTCATGCTCTTTTGCAGCGGGAATACGTCAAGGGACGTGATTGGTATGACCTTTATTGGTACTTGAGCCAACCGCAATGGGCGCTGCCCAACTTCGCCATGTTGAACAATGCTCTGGCTCAATCTGACTGGGAGAATGGCGTCCTTACATCTGATAATTGGCGCGAGCATGTACAGACACGATTGGCGCAGGTGACATGGACGCGGGTGGTAGAAGATGTCCAGAGGTTTTTGATGGACCAAGACGAACTCACCAAATTCAGGGCAGAAACGATCAAGAATTTGTTGTTACGGTAAGATTGTTCCAGAGGAACGGAAGCGACGTTTGCCATCTGTAAGGTTGCGGTACTTTTAGGAGGTGCGTTTAGGTCGAGTGCCAGTGCCGGTAAGGATCCCAACTCATTTGGCCCGTTTTTTCGTCAATGTCGGGATATTGCGGCGGTGGCATCCCCTGGTGGGTGGCAATGCGCGGATAGTCTGTTTTGGGAGCCAGGGGGTTGATGGCTAGAACCGTTACATCAAATTCATGGTTGTCGCCATAGTCAAATAGATAGAGAAAGACCTGGCCCTCTTGCAAGTTCAGGCGCGCCATCTGAATCTGGTGGGTGTGGACGGCCGTATCGGACCAGGGGCTGCCGATTTCGCTCTGACGGTCTTGCTGATCGCCGCTTAAATAAAAAGAATAGAGATGGTCATCCATCCAGCGAAAGGTAGATTGAATCGTCAGGTGCAGGTCTTCGAGGGTGTTGTCTTCGGCCAGTTCGATGTCGCGCCAGACTTCGGGCATGGCGCGATGGTTGACACGCAGCAGATAGCTGGTGACGCTGCCTGTGTGGGCTTTGCGTGATTGGCGGGCATGGCGACGGCCGTAATCGGGATCATATTCGCGGGGCAGATCGGGCGGGTTCTCAAAGTCGTAAGTCTGCGCCGGCTGCCCGAAAAAGGCGCTGCCCAGCGGGTCTGGTTTCGGTTGGGGGGCGGACGGTTCTTCGCCATAGAGCATGGAAGCGATGATGCCATCATGCCATAGTTCGCTAAACGGATCGGGTGGGATGGGGTGATGGTAGAAGCCGGTTGCCAGCAAATAGGCGGTGAAATCCCACTCGGCCAGGCCATACGGCCGTTGCTGCATCAATTTCTGACCAATCGCCACCAATTCCCGGTTGCGCGCGGCAATGACCGCTTCGTCCCGGTCGGCGCGAGGTTGGAAAAGGACCCGGTATTGTTTGGCCTCGCCATCCACCACGTCAAAGAGCAGATGGTCGCCCGCAGCGGCATCGAGGCTGTGAAACCAGTCCCAAAACGTGACGTCGGCCGGCGTCCCCCAGATGCCGCGCGAGAACATGGTGAGGGAGAAAACGGCCGTTGTCCCATTGGGCAGCGCAACCTGAACCGGGCTGCGGTCACTGAGTTTCTGACCGGCAAAGAAGGTTGGGCAAAGGGCATCGCGCAGGTCGTCGTCGTAGTACAACTGGTTTTGGGCCAGTTCGGCGGCCTGGATGGTGTGGCGGATGCGGGCGTTGTTGATCAGGCGAGGTTTCCACCCGAAACGGCCGTCGCCGGTAGACACGAGCAATTGGCTCTGGCTGATGGCGTTGCGGATGGTGTTTTTGGGGTTTTTGGTGGTAATGGGCGCGATGTTATTGACTCTGGCCATAATTTCAGCGAACGGCAGCGGTTCCGGGGAGGATTGAACCACTTCATGGGTTAGTTGGGTAAAATTGACTTTGGGTGTCTTCATAGAGACATCTCCTTTGCTCAATGGCTGGTAATTACTAAGGCTCTCTGGAGAGGTTCGATGGTTGGTCAGTTTGAGGGTTGGTTTTCAGCCAACAAACCAACTATCCAACCAACCAACGGCTTAGTAGCTACGGTGCAGCATCACTTTTATTCATAAGGCCAGGCAGCCAGATTTTCCCTGATGGCCGGATCGTCAATCTGTTTATCGGCAATCGAGGTGAGATGTGCTTTGAGGTAACACAGATCATCCAGGGTTTGCTGCCGGGCTTCTTCCGTTAGCAAGTTGTATTGGGTGAGAAAACGGAGCCAGGTAGGAATGAGTTCGTACAAAGCAAAGGTTTCATAAAAGCGGAACGACATAAAACCCATTAGCTGCGCCATATAGCGGTCCAGCGTTTTTGCATCGGGACAAAAAGGGTTTTGCGGCGTCGTTTCCCCTTTGCTTTTTTTGCGCCTTTTGGCCCGGCCATGGGCCACATCAGATGGGTCTAATTTTCCTTCATGACGCTGCACGATGTAGTCAGAGAGAATGTCGCGCGCCATTTCCACTTTTGTACGCGGGAACCCGCTTTCGGTGTGCGCGTAATAGGTGAACGCCGTTAATAACAACGCGGTGTTATAGACTTCCGGTTCGCCCTTTTTGAGGGTGAAATCGGTTAGTTCCCAGGATGGCAGTTTTCGACCGGTGTGATAGTCCAGAGCTGTGGCAAATGCGCCAGGTTCGGGGGTCACTTCATATTCCGCAAAATGCTGCTGTAAGGTGGGGTCGTTTGGTTGGAGGTCGGGATTTTTGTCTAACTGATAAAGGAGTTCCAGAGTGGCTAGTTTTTCGGTGTATTCCCCATAAGCCCACTCGAATAAATTGCCAGCTTGGGCCACGAACGGCCGTGCCTGTCTCATGCCTTCGTGCAAGATGGCGAGTTTGCCGTGATAGGCAAGCGCGTTGACAACTTGATAGTACAAGTCTAGCTCGGCGCCAGCCAGGGGCGAGAATTGGTAAAAATAGCGCTCAATTGCGGCCTCGTCTCCCTCAATCAGGGCAATTCGGATGCGATAACCCAGAATGTAGTGTAATTCTTCCGTATAGGCTTCAGGCGCAACCTGTTCCAATTGGTCCAAAAGCTGTTTGTAACGAACGATTTCGCCGGAAGCAATGGCCGGCGCAATAAGTTCGTTGGTGATCTCAAAAAGCATTTCGCTATCACATAGTTCCGGCTCTTCGGCCAATAGCTTTGTGACCAGCGCCCATTTTTGTTCGTAGGCCGCATCCATAAACACATCCCAAAAGGCGTTGATGCGTGCCATTAACGGGTTCTCTTCTGGGCTTTGCTCTCTATTGTCGGCAGCAGCGAAGGAGAGAACAGGTTCTGGTTTTCGTTCGGCTTCCAGGTTTTGCGCACGAGCCGCCCGATCTTTGGATAGACAACAATTTTTATATTTTTTACCACTGCCACATGGGCAAGAATCATTTCTGCCAGTCATCGTTCTTTCTCCAGATGTTTCGTAACTTGTGTTTAATGGTGATGGATAATCATAGCGATTATCCCAACCCATAGAGAGCCTTAGAGGTTTGTAGGCATCGGGCGAAAATCTACCCCAGGTCGCCGCCAAGTAATTTGATACTTTCTAGCCCTATGATGTCTCGGTTTACCCGGTTTTGGTTGAAGGCGGCCCGGATAGCGGGCACGGCCGTTTCGTCCCCCAACTCCTCCAAGGCATAAACCAGATAAGCATTCAGATCAGCATGTTTGGCCGGATTGCTGTTTAACAAGTCTATGAATCTACGCCCAATCAGCGTACCCTGACTGGCGTCTGTTTGCGCTATTTTTAGTAAACCGGCCACGAGAATGCCCAGCTTTTTGTCTGAATAAGCCCTCTTCTCCACCATTTCCCAGAGAGGGAGCGCTGCCTCCGGCCCCATTTGCCCCCAAATATCTGGCAGCCGGTCAGAAAGCCAATCGTCTTTTACGGTGATCAGGGGAAGCAAAGCAGCGGCGAACGCGGCTGCCCGCAAATGCCCTAACACGGTCAGGGCGTGATAAGGCGCCCAACTGGCCGGCTGCCCCGGCCAGCCATTCACCAGGCCCGGGTCAGCCGCCATTTGGCTCAGTTCTGGCAGTACACTGCGCCACTGCGCCTCCTGGGAAAAGTCGGGCATCATTTTCATTGCGGCTTCGTCCAACTGCCAGCCTAAGTTTAATAAAGGCGTTAACAGGGGGCTATAGTTGCCTGGCTTCGGCGCTTTGAAGTTGACTGGTTGGGGTGGTATGGCTGGCGGTGTAATGTCGGTGGCATAACCCAGATGTGTTAATCGGTCCGATTCAAAAACATCATCTGGGTTAGACATGCCCATCAACATGCGTCGTAGCTGATTGGGATTCTTTGTTTCTTTCGTGATAGCTGCATCAAAGCCACGTTTGGATAAAAAGGGTCTGTTGCCGCCAAACTGGGCAAACAAGAGGCGATAGTGACGGTAAACGGCCGTTTCATCAGTCAAAAATGACGTATGGATATGTCCTTGGTAGCGTTGTAAAACATAGCCAACCTCATACGCGCCAAATTGGCTGACAAGTCTGGTGACAATATCAGGGTCGTTTCCCACTGAGCCAGCTATTAACTGCCGCAAAATCTGGTCGCGTTGAAAGACAATCCTGC
>CALFEW010000735.1 GCA_937958365.1 uncultured Chloroflexota bacterium
TGCGGTATCCTTACCGCGCTGGTGTCAACGCGGTAAGGATACCGCGGCTACTAATCGAAGAGGGCGCAGATTTTGTCTTCAATCTGTGGAATTTTCGATACCTCTTTGCCTTCCTGCCCACCACGTTTTCAAGTCACGGGAACCAGCGGCGTCGAGTCGGTGGCCGGTTTCGTATTCCCGGTAGGTGAGGTCTGCTCCGGCGGTTCGCAGGGTTTGGGCGCAGAGTTGCGCCCGTTCGTAAGGGATGAGTGCATCTTCCCGCCCCACGGCCATAAAAATGGGTAGATCGCGCAATACGGCCGTTTCCACTTCCGCTTCCCAATCCTCCGGCGCAAACCCCACCAACCCGGCGATGCCCTGCACCAATCCAGGCTGGCGCATGGCTGTGGCGTAAGCCGTGGCCGCCCCCTGGCTGAAACCCATCAAATAAATGCGCTGCGGATCGGCGTTGTAGAGGGTAGGCAGGGCGTGGATGAAGCGAGTAACGGCCGTAACCGCATCGTCAAACTGCGCCAGCGACGGCCATTCATCCTGGCTGCGTGGATGCCAGGCATAACCGCCATCCGGGTCTGGCTTGATGGCGCGTGGGGCGACCAGGAGCCAGCCGGGCGGGCAGCTTTTGGCAAACACCCACATCACGTCTTCGTTGCCGGAACGGCCGTGTAACATGACGATGGCGGGAGCTGGCTGTTCTGAAGACGGCCGTAAAACGCGATGAATCAATCCGGCCTGGTTGATGATGGCTACAGCTTTCACAAGTTGGGGTGAAGATTTGTCGTTCATGGCAGAATGGGTGATGTGGAGGCGTCGTGGGTATGGGTTCTGGCTCTTTATACCCCCGTTTAAAAAAGTATGAGGTGGCGAACTAACGGGCGTTAGTTCGACCACCTCTGGGGGGGGGAGCCAAAGAGAGTATAGCATTGTCCATAAAAGTCGTCAACACCAGAATCGAGGAATTTTTAGCAATTTTCATATTGAAATGATAATTTTCTGGGAATAGTATCGCAGGCATTCGATTGACTTGTTGGTTAATGGTTTGTGTATTAGCGTGGAAAGGGAAAAAGGGGATGATGCCCCCGCCAGGACTCGAACCTGAATCTACCGCTTAGGAGGCGGTTGCTCTATCCATTGAGCTACGAGGGCGATAAAATGGTCAATGGTCAATCTTGAATTGTCAATTGTCAATGAAAAAAAGATTATAACAGACTATGGACGTGAAATCGAAGCAGGAACTTCTGCCATTTTTTGTGTATGGCACGCTGCTGCCGGGCCAGCCCAACGCTTATTTATGGGGCGAAGCTGTCGCGGCGCAGCAGACGGCCGTTCTGCCCAACGGCCGTCTTTACGATTTAGGCTCCTTTCCCATGTTGGTAGAAGAAGGCGAAGAAGCGGTGCAGGGGATGTTGATCTGGGTGCGGCCGGCGGAGTATACGGCCGTAGTCGCCAGTCTGGACGAATTGGAAGGCTACGATCCGGCGCAACCCCTGGCTTCTGCGTATCGGCGGGTGCGCAGGTTAGTGAAGGGGAGTGACGGCCGTTCTATTCCCGCCTGGGTTTACGTAGGCCATTCAGCCGCCCTCCCAGATATGCAACCCATTTCCGGCGGCGATTGGGTCAGTTACGTGGCGGCTACCTTTCGAGACATTCAGCAATGGTGGCAAGATGTGCAATCCGTCCACGGCCTGCTCCAGCCGCCCTCGGACTAGTTCGCGTATTCCGTGTTCCGTATTCCGTGTTCCGTATGCCGATGGCGTTCACCAGTGGTAGCCCTCTACGGATTACCGAATACGGATTACGGAAAACGGTATACGAAATACGGACTTTGGTTCTTCCACAAAAACACATTACAATCTCGCGTCTTAATTTACCCGTTCAGCAGGAAGGAGTGTCATGATTGCACGCTACGATTGGCAAATAGGCATACCGCCAAAACAGTCCACATCCCTATCGCGGCTTTCGCCGCGGGTGGCGGGCGGCGCGCTGGGCGGGGTAACGGCCGTTTTCTTCTTCTGGCTGCTGCTGCATTACGCCATCTGGTCGGATTGGTTTGCCGGCTGGCCTGCCGGGCTGGCCGATACGTTGCGCCTGTTGGAGGCGGCCGGCGTCATCACCCTGACGCTGCTGTGGCTGGTATGGGGCTGGCGATTGGTGGGGGAACGGCCGTTGCCCCATCCACCGGCTAATGCACTGGCCCTGAACGAACTCTACGCCCTCCGTCCGGCCGACTTTGAAGCTTACGTGGCCCGCCTGTTTCGCAGTAAGGGCTACAAAGTGACACTGCGCGGGCGCAGCGGCGACCGGGGCGTTGACCTGGAGTTGGCGAAAAGCGGCGGCAAGCGGGCCATCGTGCAGTGCAAACGTTACCAAAAAACCGTCGGCCCAGACGTGGTACGCGAGTTGTATGGCACCTTGATGCACGAAAAAGTGGCCCACGCCTTCCTGGTGACGACGGCTGACATCTCCGATTCGGCGCGGGAATGGGCGCGGGGCAAGCCGATGACGTTGATTGACGGCGCGCTGCTGGTGGAAATTGCCACGGCGCTGGCGCACAACGAGCCGTAACCGCCGATGAACCAGGACCCCATCCACGGAACGATTGCCACGTACAATCAGATTGCCGCTACCTATGCCCAATTGTGGCAAGATCGCTCGGTGTTGGCGGCGGATGTGGCCCAATTTGCCGCGCTGGCCGGGCCGAACGGCCGTGTGCTGGACATCGGCTGCGGCGCGGGGTTTGATACGGCCGTTCTCCACCAACACGGGCTGCGGGCCATTGGCGTGGATTTGTCCTGGGAGATGATGCAGGCCGGACGGCAGCAGGGTGTGGCCGCGCAAGGCGTGGCCGCGCAGGGCGTGGCCGTGCAATTTGTGCAGGCCGACATGCGCGCTTTGCCTTTTGTGGCCGACCTGGACGGCCTCTGGGCCTGCGCTTCGCTGCTGCATTTGCCGCGCCCAGAAGTTCCGGCGGCGCTGCAAACCTTTGCCCGCCTGCTCAGGCCCGGCGGCGCGTTTTACCTTTCCGTCAAACTGGGCGACGATGAGGGCTGGACGACGGAAAAATACGGCCGTCGCCGCTTCTTCACCTATTGGCAGCCGGAAACGCTGGACCCACTGCTCGCCGCCGCTGGTTTCCAGATCGTTAGCGGCAGCACACGCCAGGGGCGGCATGATACCTGGCTCTCCCGGCTGGCGCAGAAAACAGACGACAACTAACAACTCCCAACTACCAATTATGACCACCATCTTACTTCTCATTCGACATGGACGGACGGCGTACAACGCCCAGCGACGCTGGCAGGGACATCTGGATGTGCCGCTGGATGACATGGGGCTTGAACAGGCGCAGGCGTTGGCGGCGCGTCTGGCGGGTTGGCCGGGCACGGCCGTTTACAGCAGTGATTTGCAGCGGGCGGCGATGACGGCCGTTCCCCTGGCGGCTGCCTGGAACGTGACCCCGGTCTACGAAACGGATTGGCGCGAGCGCCACGTTGGGGTTTTTGAAGGGCGGGCCGCCGAGGAATTGCAGGCAGCCTATCCTGACGTATTCGCCCGAATGCGCCAGGGCATCATCGAAATTCCTGGCGGCGAACGGCACGAATCGTTGCAGGCGCGGGTGGCCGCCGCCTACCACCGCGTGCTGGAACGCCACCCGAATGAGATGGTGGCGATTGTCAGCCACGGCGGCGCGCTGAACGCGCTGGTATCGTATGTGTTGGACATTCCGCACCAATACGGCCGTCTCAGCTTCCACGGCAACACCGGCCTGACCATTCTGCGCGTCAACGAGCATGGCCCCCGCCTGACCATGCTCAACGATACCCGCCATCTCGGCGACGGCGCACCGACCTGATTGTCATGCTGAGCGGAGTCTTCGGAGCGAAGCATCCCGTTCCTCTGGTGGGAACGGGATGCTTCGGAAGACCTCAGCATGACACGTCTACTTGTTAAATTTGTAAAGCACAGTTTCTTTGGAATGAACCATGCCGGATCATCGAACAGGGTCATTAAATGGTGATCTGGTCGGCGAACAATTGCAGCTTTTTCGGGCCGATGCCGTTAACGGCCGTTAGCGCTTCGATGGTGGGGAAGGGGCCGTTTTCTTCACGGTAGGCGATGATGCGTTGGGCCAGACTGGTTCCCACGCCGGGCAATACTTCCAGATCAGCGAGAACGGCCGTGTTCACATTCACCTGCGCCTGCACCTGCGCCACAATTGCCTGCTTTGGTGGGGCCACCTGTTTAGGCAGCGCCTCAACCTGGCGGGCCAACTCCAACAACTGATCGTATTCCGCGTAAAACCCTTCCACGATGGCGTCTGGATCGGGAACCAACCCCACGTCTGTGTTCACGCCGATAAACACCTTGCCGTTGTAGCTGATGATGCTCAATCCCAGAGCCACCCGACCAGATTGCGGAACCCAGGCCATGACTCCGGCCAACTCTTTTCCGGCGATGTACAGCGGGATTTGCGGACCGGGCACGTTGGTCATCACCACTGTTGCCTTGCTGCCAAACATATCCACCATGCGTGACTGTGCGTCGGCCGGCGACATGCCAATCCCCTTCAAAATGCCAAAAGCCACCATCGCTTCCGGTGTGTTCTTCAGCTCTTCCATCCGCCGCCGTACTTCATGCAGCCGGTCCAGCGGATCGGCAATGTTCACCGGCAGCGTCAGGTAAATGATGCCAAACTGATTGCCCAGGTCTTCCATTTTTTCCGGCGGGCGGATATTCACCGGCATGGCGGCCCGGAAGCTGACGCCATCCACCGGCGCGCCGCGCTGCTGCATGTAGGCGCGTACCGCTCCGGTCATCGCCGAGACCAGTACGTCGTTTACTGTGCCGCCGGTGACGTTTTTGATGGCCTTGATTTCGGCCAGCGACATAGGTTTGGACCAGGCGGCGCGTTTGGCGACGCCCAAATGTCCTTTGAAGATGGTTTTGGGGTCCGGCGTGCGGAAGACCAGGCGACCGGCGGCCAGCGCGGTTTCCGTGCCCTGGACGGCCAGATCAACCGCATGGGAGGGGTTGTTGACGCTTTCTATGCCTTCGTGAACGATCAGCCCGGTGATGTCGCGGGCTGTGTGTACGGCCGTTGAAGCCTGCCGGGCCAGGGAACTCAATAAGCCAAAACGGCCGCTGCGCTGATGGCGGGATTCGTCGTTGTGGACATGGGGGTGGTTCAGGGAGGCTTCCGGGGTGGCGTCGGCCATGGAAAGCAAAACGTACATCAGGGCGATGCCATCGGCGATGGCGTGATGCAGCCGGGACATGATGATCGTGCCCTGTTCGTAGCCTTCGATGAAATGGACCTGCCACAGAGGTTTGCTGTAATCGAGGGGCGTACTCATCAGATCGCTGATCATGGCTTGCAGAGCGCTGTAATTGCCAGGGGAGGGCAGGGCGATGCGGTGAACGTGGGCGTTGATGTTGAAGTTGGGGTCTAGTTCCCACTGTGGACTGGCTAACGGCCGTCGCGGATGCACCACACGCTGGCGAAACCGGTCAAATCGCAGCCAGCGATGGACAACAACCTGACGGAATTCTTCGAAGTCCAGCACATCGTTAAACGTCAAAATTCCGGAGACCATCATCAAGTTGGTGGGGTCTTCCATACCCAACCAGGCTGCATCTACACTGGAAAGCGCTTCTCGATTACCCATCTTTTCTCCTCGTAAAGTTATTCATTGTGTTTGCAGATTGATGAATGGGACGCGGATAAACGCCGATGCGGCCGATTTTCGC
>CALFEW010000736.1 GCA_937958365.1 uncultured Chloroflexota bacterium
AACGGCCGTTCTTGCGGCACGTCTCAAATTCACCCGACTTAATCGGCCGGCTGGATGCGGCAATGTCCACGTCCCCGGCGCAAAAAGCGGTGATACCGGCGCTGCTGCCGACGGCCGTGTTGTCAACCGTCCCGGCAAACCCGGCCGCCTGAAATTGCTCCAGCATGTGCTGCGTCAGCGGGAACACCGTCGAACTGCCGGTGAGCCGCACGCTGCCGCCCAAACCATCTGGGTTGATGGCCGCCCATTGACCGGCCGTCAGGCCCAGGTCTGGGTTGGCGCGCAGCCAGTTTTGCTGCGCCACTGCCTGCCCGGCGGCGCTGGTGGGCAGATAACCAATCTCGTCCATCTGGTCGCCCACATTCGTGAGCAAGTAATTGAGGAACAGGTTGGCGGCCTGGTTTTCGGCCAGCACCGACGCGGACGAATAGAGGTATAACGGCCGTATCAGCGGATAATCCATGCCGACCTGCCCGGCCTCCGCGCCATCCACCGTCACCACCCGCAGCCCGTCCCGATTCTCCGTGTAATAGGCAAAGCCAAAAAAGCCGATGCCATCCGGGTTGCCGGCAATACCGGCGGCCAATTCGTGGTCGTCTTCGCTGGACACCGTATTAGACATGCTCAAGAGATTGTTTTGCAGCACGTTCAGCGTCAGCCGCTCCGGGTCCACTTTGTTGACGATGACCACATAGCCAAAGGCGTCATTGACAATCGTATACAACAGCGCCACCAGACTGACAATGGCGATCATCAAGGCCACCATGAAAGTGATGCGCCAGAAGAAGCCCCAGCGATGCCGCTTTTGAATTTGCCCCTGGAGCGCATTCCCTTCCGGGTAGCTGCCCGGAATAACGGCAGGCGATTCTGGTTGGTTTTCTAATTTGCTCATTAGTCGTAGACCTCACGAAACCGTTCCACAAAACGCCGGGCAATCACATTCAGGATAAACGTCATCACAAACAGCATCAGGCCAATGGCAAACAGGCTGTTATAGTCAATGGAGTCATAGCTCAGGTCGCCACCGCTGATGCGTACAATGTGGCCGGTCATGGTTTCGGCGGCGACGAAGGGATTCAGCACAAAACCCAACAAGGAATCTTTACCCAACTCGAAGTTCCGCGGCCCGGCCCCGGCGGCGATGGCGACGACCATCGTCTCGCCTACCGCCCGCGACATCGAGACGACCACAGCGGCCGTAATGCCCGACAGCGCCGCCGGAACCACCACTTTGAGCGATGTTTCCAGCCGCGTCGCGCCCAGGCCATACGCCGCCTGCCGCAATGAATTGGGCACGGCGTGCAGGGCATCTTCGCTCATCGAGCTGACCAGCGGCACAATCAAAATGCCGATGACGATACCGGCCGAAGCGACGTTGAAAATTTCCACCGTGCCTTCGCCAAAGACCGAGCGCAGCAGGGGCGTCATGAAGATCAGGGCAAAATAGCCATAAACGACGGTGGGAATCCCGGCCAGCACTTCCAAAATTGGCTTCATGATGCTGCGGAAGCGTTCGGAAGCATATTCGCTCAGGTAAACGGCCGTTGCCAACCCAATCGGCAGCGCCACCATCATGGCAATCAGGCTGGTCATCATCGTCGCCAGAAACAGCGGCCAGATGCCAAAACTGCCCAACTGCGGAATCCATTTGGTGGTGGTGATGGTCTCGGCGATGGTGACGTCGTTGGCGCGCAGAATCGCCAGATTGGCCGCGTGGTCGGCGGGAACTGTGTCCTGATAACCGCGCTGGACCGTCATCGTTAGCCCATCTACGGCCTCAACCAACATGATTTCGGCGTCCAACTGAATCACATCGCCGGCAGCCAGGGCTGCCCCAGACGTGCCCACCACAATGAAGCGATCTGCGGCCATGACGTCGGCCGCCAGGGCCCGGTTGGTTGCTTCCCATTGGGTGCGGCTGAAAAAGGCCACAGACTCTTCCACCAAAATAAAGACGATGGCAATCGTCGTAAAAATAGACAAGATGCCACAAAAAAAGAGAAAGCCTTTGATCAGGCTTTCGCTCAGGCGCGGCCGTTTGCGTAAATCATTGCTAACCATGTTGTTTGTTGCTACCAGCGGCGTGACGGGATTTTGTGTTGCCATACAGGTCCCCTGGAAATAAGAGTTAGAAACAAGAAATTAGAAACCAGAAGGTGTATCCCTTCTGGTTTCTAATTTCTATTGGCTTAATCGGTTGTTATTGGGCGTTGAGCCAGTTGACTTTGGCCTGGTTCAGCGCTGCTTCACTGGCCGGGAAGTAGCCAACGGATACGACTTCTTCATTGACGTAGGTCAGGTAGAAGTTGATGAAGGCGGCGACCTGCGGTTTTTCGGCCATGATGGTGGCGTCGCTGTAGATGAAGAGCGGGCGAGCCAGTGGATAGGTTCCGTTTTCAACGTCTTCGGCATTAGGTTCAACGCCTTCCACGTTGAGAATGCTCAACTGGTCGGCATTTTCTTCGTAGTAAGCGTAGCCAAAGTAACCGATGGCAAATTCGCTGCCGATGACGCCTTGCGCCAGGATGTTGTCATCCTCGGATAGCTGCAAGTTGGCGGCAGAGAGCAGGGGGGCTTCGTCTTCTTCAAAGATGACTTCGACGAAGTAATCGAAGGTGCCGGAATCGGTACCGGGGCTGAAGCGGAGGATAGGTTCGGCCGGCCAGGAGGGGTCAATGTCGGCCCAGGTCTCGGCAGTGGAGAAAGCCAGGGCGATTTGTTCCAGGGTCATGTTGGTGGCGAAGGTGTTCTTGGGGTTGACAACGATGGCCAGAGCGTCGGTGCCGACGCGGAACTCAATCGGTTCACGGCCAATGGCCTGGCAGGATTCGATTTCGCTGTCTTTGATGGGGCGGCTGGCATTGGCGATGTCGGATTCACCGGCGACGCAGAAGCGTTCCAAACCAGCGCCCGTGCCGATGCTGTCTACGGTGATGTTGCCAGCGTAGCCTTCGCTCTGGAAGCGTTCGGCCATGCGTTCGGTGAGGGGGAAGACGGTGGAGCTACCGGCCGTTACGATGTCGCCGGTCACGGCCAGAGCATCTACCGCCGGCAATGTTACGCCGGCTTCGCTTGCCGCGGCAGTCCCGCTGGTTGCGCCCGCAACCCAATTTTCTTTGGCCTGGTTTAAAGCGGCCGTGCTGGCCGGGAAGTAACCGACAGAGACCACTTCTTCATTGACGAAGGTCAGGTAGAAGTTGATGAAGGCGGCGACCTGTGGTTTTTCGGCCATGATGTTGGCGTCGCTGTAGATGAAAAGCGGGCGAGCCAGTGGATAGGTTCCGTTTTCAACGTCTTCGGCATTAGGTTCAACGCCTTCCACGTTGAGAATGCTCAACTGGTCGGCATTTTCTTCGTAGTAAGCGTAGCCAAAGTAACCGATGGCAAATTCGCTGCCGATGACGCCTTGCGCCAGGATGTTGTCATCCTCGGATAGCTGCAAGTTGGCGGCAGAGAGCAGGGGGGCTTCGTCTTCTTCAAAGATGACTTCGACGAAGTAATCGAAGGTGCCGGAATCGGTACCGGGGCTGAAGCGGAGGATAGGTTCGGCCGGCCAGGAGGGGTCAATGTCGGCCCAGGTCTCGGCAGTGGAGAAAGCCAGGGCGATTTGTTCCAGGGTCATGTTGGTGGCGAAGGTGTTCTTGGGGTTGACAACGATGGCCAGAGCGTCGGTGCCGACGCGGAACTCAATCGGTTCACGGCCAATGGCCTGGCAGGATTCGATTTCGCTGTCTTTGATGGGGCGGCTGGCATTGGCGATGTCGGATTCACCGGCGACGCAGAAGCGTTCCAAACCAGCGCCCGTGCCGATGCTGTCTACGGTGATGTTGCCAGCGTAGCCTTCGCTCTGGAAGCGTTCGGCCATGCGTTCGGTGAGGGGGAAAACGGTGGAGCTACCGGCCGTTACGATGTCGCCGGTCACGGCCAGGGGGTCTACGGCTGGCAGGCCAACCACTTCAACCGTTTGCGTTTCGACGACGGTTTCCACAACCGTCTCAACGACCGTCTCTGTGACGGTTTCTGTCTCGACGCGGGTCACTTCCACGGTGACGGTTTCCGTAATCACCTGTGGTTCGGTGGCTGTGCCGCCACAGGCGGCCAGCAGCAGGGTAAACAATGTTGCTAAAACGAGTAATCTTACGCGCATTTTTCCTTCTATCTCCTGAAAAGTAAATTGTATTTTGGCAAAAAGAATGCGTGCTTCCGCGAGGAACACACGCAAATTCACTGCTTTTAAGTTACATCCTGCGGATTTTAGCCCGTTATCTTTAACGATTTGGGTTTATTTGGTTAACGAGAGGCTATGATTTTGTAAACGATTGGTTAACGCGACTTGGGGAATTGGCGGTATGTGACGGTGTGGGCGAACGGCCGTTAACCATCTGTTAACAAAAATGGTCCAGAAACAGCAGCTTGTTAACAAATCATTAACAGAGGAAGCGTGTTAACAATCTGTTAACCTTGTAAAATTGTCTGGCTCTGGCAAATGCCGGGCAAGGAAAAGATAACAAATGCACCTGAAAAGTTTGCAAGTACCCCGCCCTGGCAACAGGGCGTTCTTGTTGTTACTGATTTTGGCGCTGTTGTTGGCTGGTTGTGGGCGCACGGGCGAGGAAACGGCCGTAGCCGCCTCTAACTCCGAACAGCGCGCCATCCAAAACAAAGGCTCAGACACGCTCGTCAATGTGGCCCTGGCCTGGGCTGAAGCGTATCGTGAGGTAGACCCCACCGTTTCCATTGCCGTCACCGGCGGTGGTTCGGGGACCGGCATCGCTGCGCTCATCAACGGCACGGTAGACATCGCCAACGCTTCGCGGGCCATGAAAGAAGACGAGATTAACGAAGCCATCGCCAACGGCATTACGCCCGTGGAACACGTCGTGGCCATTGACGCTCTGGCCGTTATTGTGAATCTGGAAAACCCGGTCAACGCGCTGACCATTGACCAGTTGGCCGACATCTACACCGGACGCATCACCAACTGGCAGGAAGTAGGCGGCAACGACGCCCCCATTGTGCTGCTTTCGCGGGAGACGAACTCCGGCACGCACGTTTATTTCCTGGAAGAGGTGGTGCGTAAAGGCGACAGCGACAACACCGACATCTTCGCGCCGCAAACGCTGCTCATGCCCTCGTCGGTGGGCATCACCAGCGAAATCCGGCGCAATCCCAACGCCATTGGCTACGATGGTCTGGGCTACGTGGACACGGAACACGAGCAGGTGGTGGCCGTAGCCACCAATAGTGAAAGCCCCTATGTGCCGCCCAGCGTTGCTACGGCCGCTGCGGGTGAATATCCACTTTCTCGTCACTTATTCATGTACACGGCCGGGCAACCAACCGGCGTCGTGGCCGAATTCCTGGCCTGGATTATGGGTCCAGACGGCCAGGAAATTGTCGCCCAACTCGGTTTTGTGCCTCTGACGGCCGAATAACCAGGGCGAGTACAAGACTCGCCTTGCCTCTGGAGCAATGCTTATGTCCACTTATGACGAGGCCCCCGTTACCTGGCAAGAACAACCGCAGCAGGAAGGGTCTGCGGCCAGACGAAACTGGTCAGAACTGATCATCGAAACGCTTATTCGCCTGTCCGGGATTTCGGCGGTGGTGATTATTACGCTGATTTTCCTGTTTTTGCTGAAAGAGGGCGCGCACGCTCTCGTGCAAGTTCCCCTGCGCCAGTTGTTCGGAACGCGCTGGTATCCCATCGAAGACATGTATGGCTTGATCCCCCTGTTGGTGGGT
>CALFEW010000737.1 GCA_937958365.1 uncultured Chloroflexota bacterium
TTTTGCGCCGGGGAAGTGGACATTGCCACTTCCAGCCGACCGATTAAGTCGGGCGAATTTGAGGTGTGCCGCAAGAACGGCCGTTTCCCGCTCGAATTTCAGGTCGGCATAGACACCCTGGCCGTCGTCGTCAACCCGGCCAACGACTTTGTGACCGATCTTTCCACAGAGCAGTTGCAAACATTGTTCACCACCGCTGAGACCTGGGCCGACGTCAACCCGAACTGGCCGGCTCGCCCCATTGCCCGCTTCATCCCCGGCAGCGACAGCGGTACGCTGGACTTCTTCATCGAAACGGTCTTTGAAACCACGCTGGCCGACCTGCCCACAGATGATCTGGTGCAAATTTTGGCCGCCAACATCACTGCCGGGCGCGGACGAACCATTGAACGCGAGCAGCGTTTTTACGAAGATGCGCTGGTATTTGAATCGCCGGCATTGTGGAACGAGGTCTGCGCCGCGCCGGTGGGGGAACGGCCGTCTGGCTGTACCGCCCCCATCCGCAGCCACGACGACGTGTATGACCTGCTCATCCGCGAAGTGGTGCAGGAAGACGTGGTGCAGGTTTACAAACTGGTGGACTCCATCTTCCGCCGCAGCGAAATTGCCGCCGCCGTGGCGCAGGAATATCCCAATGGCGTCCTTCAGTTCCGTTCCTGGCTGACGACCGACTTTGTGCGCGATTCGCAATCCAGCACGCCGGAATACGCCGGGGTACGCACCGCCATTCTGGGATCGCTGTGGGTGATCGCCATCACCATTCTTTTCTCGTTCCCCATTGGCGTAGGCGCGGCCATCTATCTGGAAGAATACGCCGCCGACAACAAGCTCAACCGGCTGCTGCAAACCAACATCAACAATCTGGCCGGTGTGCCTTCGATTATTTATGGCATGTTGGGGCTGGCCGTGTTTGTGCGCACATTGGAGGCGCTGACCAGCGGCGCGGCGTTAGGCGCAATAGATTCGGGGGCGACGGCCAACGGCCGTACCATCCTCTCGGCCGGTCTGACGTTGGGGCTGCTCATCCTGCCCATCCTCATCATCAACGCCCAGGAAGCGCTGCGCGCCGTGCCCAATTCGCTGCGACAGGCCGGGCTGGCGCTGGGCGCAACCAAGTGGCAAACCACCTGGGCGCACGTGCTGCCCAACGCCTTGCCGGGCATTCTCACCGGGGCCATCCTGGCCGTCTCTCGCGCTCTGGGCGAGACGGCGCCGCTGGTGGTGGTGGGAGCTTCAACGTTCATTACCGTAGACCCTACCGGGCCATTTTCTAAATTTACCACGTTACCGATCCAGATTTACCAATGGACTTCACGGCCGCAAGCCGAGTTTCGCAACATTGCGGCAGCGGCGATTGTGGTGCTGCTGGCGCTGTTGCTGACGTTGAATGCAACGGCCGTCATCCTCCGCAACCGCTATAGCAACCGAATGGGATAACAGACAATGAGTGATACAAACATTTCTAGCAACGGCCGTTACGCCATCGAAGCCCACAACATCAACATCTACTACGGCAACTTTCGCGCCGTCAAAGATGTCACCTTGCAATTTGTGCCCCGCCGCATCACCTCGCTGATTGGCCCGTCCGGCTGCGGCAAAAGCACGGTGCTGCGCGCCTTCAACCGCATGAACGACCTGGTTCCCACGTCGCGTCTGGAAGGCAAAGTGCTGTACCAGGGGCAAAACATCTATGAAAACAACGTAGACCCGGTGGAAGTGCGGCGGCGCATTGGCATGGTGTTCCAAAAACCCAACCCCTTCCCCAAAAGCATCTATGAAAACGTCGCCTGGGGGGCGCGCATCAACGGCTACAAAGGCAATATGGACGAGCTGGTAGAACAATCGTTGCAGCAGGCGGCGCTGTGGGATGAGGTGAAAGACAAGCTCCACCAGAGCGGGCTTTCCCTGTCTGGTGGGCAGCAGCAGCGATTGTGCATCGCCCGCACCATCGCTGTGAAGCCGGAGATTATTCTGATGGACGAACCGGCGTCGGCGCTGGACCCCATCGCCACCCTGCGCATCGAGGAACTGATTCAGGAGTTGAAGAAGAACTACACCATCCTGATTGTCACCCACAACATGCAGCAGGCCGCCCGCGCCTCAGATTACACCGCCTTTTTCAACATGGGTGAAGACCGGGCGGGCTATCTTGTGGAGTTTAACGACACCAATGAGCTGTTTACCAAACCGAAATACGAGCTGACCGAGCAATATATTACCGGCCGTTTTGGCTAAATCGTCCAGGAATTCGGTATACCGTAATCCGTAGGCTGTAAGCCGTATACCGTAATCCGTATACCGTAATCCGTAGGCCGTAAGCCGTAAGCATTTACCAGAGGTGGCGACCTACGGAACACGGAACACGGAACACGGAATACGGAATACGGTATACGGAATACGTACACTAAAGAAGTAGTTACACTTTTTGAGGAAAACCACATGGCAAGAGAGTCCTTTGACCGTGAATTGACGGCTTTAAGCGCCAAAATACTGAGTTTGGGCAGTATTGTCGGCGAAAATATTCTGAGGTCGGTGCAGGCCTTAAGGGATCGCAATTTATCTGTTTCCAGACAAATGATTGATTTTGACGAGTGGGTAAACACCCAACGCATTGAAATTATCATGGGCTGCCTGACGCTTATTGCCACACAGCAGCCGACAGGACCAGACATGCGGGCGCTGGCAACCATGATCGAAATTGCCGGCGAATTGGAACGTATCCATGACTATGTGAAAGGCATCGGCAAAATTAGCCTGCAACTGGGGGAAAACTTGCTGCCGGACCCGGTGACGGAGATGCTGCCGGAAATGGCGGCTATTACCCAAGAGATGTTGCAGCAGGCGTTGGAAGCCTTTGCCGCCAACGACGCGACCGCAGCGCGCCAGATTCCCCTGCGCGATGACGAGGTAGACGATTTGTACCGCCGCATCTCGCGTGCCCTGGCGCTGCGGGTGACGGCCGAAAATGCCAGCTATGAACATGCAAACCTGCTGCAATGGTCGGTGCATAACCTGGAACGGGCAGCCGACCGGGTGACAAATATCTGCGAGTGGATTGTGTATAAGGCGGTGGGCAAGTACGTGGAGTTTGACAGCGAATTTGAGGCTCCGGCCACTTTCCAGCCTTAATACCCTGCCAGATAAGTGATTGTTGGGTCAAGGACCGGGTTTGGCGCGTCAACCCGGTCTTTTTGTGTTGCCAGGCTGCCAGTTAAATCGGGACAGCAATTCTCAATTTAGGTCAGGCATTCGTGCGAACAAGGTAATTTCTTCGCAATTTACGCTGAACTGTCATGCTGAGCGGAGTCTTCGGCCCTGAGCGTAGCCGAACGGGGAAGCATCCCGCTCCACCAGAAGAACGGGATGCTTCGGAGGATGCTTTGGCAAGCTCAGCACAGGCTCTCATTGAGAATTGCTGAAATCGGGAGCAATTCAAATGGGTAACGGCCGTCTTGGTGTATAATCTCTTCTGTTGCTGCCGTGGTTTTCGTATTATCTATCTCGCAAGCCACGAATCACCTTCAGAAGGCGCGTCTCATGGATCCACTGGAACTGGATTTCTCACAATTCACCATTCTGGCAATTGATGACACGCCAGCCAACCTTACCATCGTTTCGACCTATTTAGCCCACATGGGATTCACCGTATTGCTGGCGGAAAACGGCCGTGTCGGCCTGGACATGGCCCACGAACACCTCCCCCACCTCATCCTGCTCGACGTGATGATGCCCGAAATGAACGGTTTCCAGGTCTGCGACGCCCTCAAGGCCGACCCCCTCACCGCCGACATCCCCATCATCTTCATGACCGCCCTGATCAACACGGAAGACAAATTGCGCGGGTTTCAGGCCGGCGCCGTAGATTACATCACCAAACCCGTCAGCAAACGAGAACTCGTGGCTCGCATCTCCACGCATTTAAAGAACCAGACCCTGACCCGCTATTACCAGCAACACGCCAACTACCTGGAAACCAGCAGCAAACTGGGGCAGCAAGTCACCTCCATTCTGGACATGGATGAACTGCTGACCAAAGCTACCCAGTTGATCCAATCACGTTTCCTTTATTACTGCGTCACCATTTGGGTAAAAAGCCCTCACGCCGAGACGCTGATTCTCCAGGCATTTGCCGGGCGAGACATTGATTATCAACTGTTGGCGAATATGGAAATTCCCATAGACTCGCCACAAGGTATCATTACTTACGTCTGGCGCAGCGGCCAGGTTTACCTGACCAACGACGTGCGCACCGATCCGACATATCGGACAGACCAAACCCTGGCGTATACCCGCTCAGAATACGCCATCCCGCTTCTGGTGGGGCAGAAGATGGTCGGCGTGTTGGACGTGCAAGATGACAGAGTGGATGCGTTTGACCAGGAAGACCAGACTGTTTTACGCATGATGGCCGATCAACTGGCCATTGCTCTGCAAAATGCGCAGTCATACGGCCGTTTAAGCCGCTTCAACCACCAACTGGAACAAGAGGTCGCCCGGCGCACGGCCGCGCTGCAACAAGCCTACGAACAGTTGGCGCAAATGGACCAGGCCAAATCCGACTTCATCAACGTCGCCTCCCACGAACTTTTTACCCCCATTTCCCTCATCAAAGGCTACACCCAAATCCTGCTCGACGACGAAACCATCCAGTCCAATGAAAACCAGGCGCGCATTATCACCGGTTTGCATCGCGGGGCGCAGCGCCTGCACGACATCGTGGAGAACATGCTAGACGTAGCCAGAATAGACAACGCCGACTTGCAGCTCTATTTTCAGCCCGTTTCACTGTTCGCTTTGTGGCAGCAGCTTCATCTGCAAATGACCAAACCGCTCACCGAGCGGCAGATTGCCCTGGACATTCAGCCAGGGCTGACCGCCCTGACGCCCATTGAAGCGGACGCCGAAGCGTTGTACAAGGCTTTTTCGCAATTATTGGTCAACGCGATCAAGTATACGCCGGATGGTGGGCGCATTCTGGTGAACGGCCGTTACCCCACCCCCCACACCGTCGAACTCACCATTCAAGACACCGGCATCGGCATCGCTCCCGACAAACACGAATTTATCTTCGGCAAGTTCTACCAGATCGGTCGAGTAGACCTGCATTCCACCGGCAAAACCAAGTTTAAAGGCGGCGGGCCGGGCCTGGGACTGGCTATCGCTCGCGGCATTATCCACGCCCACAAAGGCGAAATCTGGGTCGAAAGCCCCGGCTACGACGAAAAAGCCTGCCCCGGCAGCACATTCTTCATCCGCCTCCCCCTTAATCAGGACAAT
>CALFEW010000738.1 GCA_937958365.1 uncultured Chloroflexota bacterium
CATGCCAGGGATGCCTTAGTAGTTACGATGAAGGTATAATTATGCCTCTTTGGATTTTGAAGGTGGACTGGCAGATTTAGAGTTGGGCTTTTACCCGACCAATCGGAAGCGACCATTAGGGTTGCACTACATCTGGAGCCATTTTCTGAAGCCCTGAAGATTTTCATCCATTTTTTATTTGGGGCTATGGCGAAGAGTTTCGGGATTTACGCTTTCATTGGTCCCTTGCGGGAATGGAGTTGTATGGCAAGACAACCAGATATTATTTTGATGGTGCTTGATACTCAGCGTGTTGACCGCCTTTCTTGTTATGGGTATCCGTTGGAAACCTCACCATTTTTGGATAGTTTCGCTGAGGGGGCGACTCTCTTTAGTGATGCGGTGGCTCCGGCGCAATGGACCATACCGACACATGCGTCGCTGTTTACTGGGTTATATCCGTCTCAGCACACGATGCACCAGATGGACGCTGTATTGCCCACGGCCGTTTCTACTTTGGCAGAACGTCTGACACAGGCCGGTTACTTTACGGCCGGATTTTCGCATAACCCCTTGATCGGCATGGCGGCCAATGGCTTAGACCGAGGGTTCCAACGTTTCAGCAGCTTTAATTACCTGGGAGCAGGATTGTTGTCAGTAAATTTAAGCCGTCCAACGCGCACGATGGGGGCGTCGGTCCAATTGCGAAAGACAGCCCGGTTTTTGCTGGCTGAAGTTTTGGGCTACAGCCAACAAACGCCGCTGGACGCTTTTGCACCAATCAGCGTGCCGGTGTGGAAAAAATTACTTCATTGGCAAAGGGCCAGTAAAGCTGCTAAGGTGGAAGATTCGTTGGGAAAGGTGGCCCAGTTGTTTTCCCAGCGTCAGGGCTTATCACCAGATCAGCCAGTATTTGCCTTTGTTAACCTGATGGGTACGCATGTCCCGTATGATCCCCCCTGGAGAGAGTTACAAAGGTTCCTTGTTGATAAGGTGGGGCGCAGCACGGCGCAGCGATATTTGCAGCAAACGAACGGGTGGCAGGTAGATGTGCGCAATTGGTTGAACATGCCACTACCTTTGGAAGAGTTCAAAGCGGTCTTGGACGCAGTTTATGACGCTGAAGTAGCTGAACAAGACGCGCAAATCGGCCGTTTCCTGGCACAAATACGCCGATTTAAGACATGGCAAAATACCTGGGTCGTTGTTGTTGCGGACCACGGCGATCATTTAGGTGACAAGGAGAGATTGAATCATGCTTTTGGCATTTATGAATCTCTGGTACACGTACCATTGTTGATTCGGGATCCATCTGGTAATTTGCCGGCGGGCCAGACTGTGACGTCAACTATTTCTACGCGACGTCTTTTTCATACGATTTTGCTGGCGGCAAATGCGGCTACGCCGTCTGAAGCTGAATGGAGCCTGGTCAATGGGCGGGAACCCGAAGCAGTTTTGGCAGAGGGACGGCCGTTAGCCTGGGCAATTGAGCGTCTAGAAAAACACCGACCCGGAATGGTTGCGCAGCAAGGGTATCAGGAGCCTGCCAGAGCGATTTACGCTGACCCTTATAAGTTCATCGTTCGTGGTTCGCAGCGAGAATTATATGATTTTCGGGCAGATCGGGATGAAGCGATAAATTTGGTATCGAGTATGCCGGATTTGTCTGAACAATTGGATAACCGTCTGCGTCAACAAATCAGCAACTTGCAGCCGGCCGCCGACGCAAAAAGCCGTACCGCCACTGAAGATGACGCTTTGCAACAGCATTTGCGCAGTTTGGGCTATTTAGAATAGGGGCAACGGCCGTTTTCCACAGAAACCGAAATCTCTTGTGTTTGTCCAAAGGGTCGCGTCGGGCTCAAGAGGTCAGACCTCGTTCCTTTAATTCCTGCAAAGGAACCTGAGACAAATCCTCCCATTGTTGGCCGACCATTGCCGCCAACAAATCGGTTAGTCCCTTTTTAAAAGCGATTTGCGGGTGATAACCAAGAAATGTTTCCGCCCGACGAATGTCTGCATAGCAGTGACGGATGTCGCCGGCTCGAAACTGACCGGTTACTACCGGCGCAGGCCCATCTAGCAGGGCCGACAATATTTCGGCGGCTTGCAAAAGGGAAGCTTGTTTGCCGGAGCCGACGTTGAAAATTCGACCGTCTGCCGTTTCTTTTGTCATTGCCAATACACAGGCCTGCACTACGTCTTGCACGTGGACAAAGTCTCGACTTTCCAGGCCATCTTCGTACACTTCAGGCGCTTTGCCATTCAGCAGCCGCGTGATGAACGTATTAATGACGCCAGTATACGGGTTCTGCATAGATTGGCGCGGACCATAGACGTTGAAGTAACGTAATACGACTGTAGGAAGATGATATGTCTCCCCAATGAGTTGGCAGATTTGTTCCTGGTTTTGTTTGCTGATGGCGTAAATGGAATAAGGGTCTGCGGGTTTCTCTTCAGGCGTCGGAATGGCAGTGAGGGAACTGCCACATATAGGACAAACAACTTCCCATTGTCCCTCTCGCAGTTGGGTTAGTGAACGTGGTTTGGGATAAACCGGGCCACAGTGGGTGCATTCATAGGCGCCTTCCCCATAAATAGCGCGGGAAGATGCGAGGATTAATTTGCGAACCCGATGCTTTTTTTGACTGAGAAGTTCCAGGAGAACGGCCGTTCCCTGTACATTTACATCTAAATACTCCTGAATCTGATACATAGATTGCCCAACGCCAGTATAGGCCGCAAAATGAAACACAATCGTTTGTTCAGCCAGCGTCTCTTGCAATAAATCTGCGTTCCGTACGTCACCACGCACCAGTTTCGCTTGTTGGTTAAAATAGTCAGGAACCTGTTGATTTGGTCCATGCACCTGAGGATGTAAAGTATCTAAGATTGTTACCCGATGCCCTAGAGCTATCAAAACATCCGTCAAATGGGAACCAATAAAACCCGCGCCGCCTGTAATGAGTACATTTTCATACATAGTTATCTCCGTCCAAAAATCGCTCTCAAATCCAAACGCCAAAACTGACGCCACTCGATAGGGCAAATATTTTTATGCACGTAAACCAGGGCGGGA
>CALFEW010000739.1 GCA_937958365.1 uncultured Chloroflexota bacterium
TCGCGCAGAGCGCGATTTCCAGCCCGGAAGAGGGCTTCCGGGTTCTGTTGGCGGCGGTCATTTTCCAGGCGGAACGTGACGCCACCGGCGAGGAACGGTCTGGTACGCGGGAGGCAAGAAACCGCCGCCAGGCGGCGGCATTAGTCTATTTTAACAGCGGGTTGTATTGCCATCATTGCCAACTGCTTGGCGTTCAGCCAGTTTTGCCCCCTGCGGTGGCGGCAAAGCTGGCACGCCAGCCGTAAAAATCGTGAGGAGGTATCGTGTTTATCTGGTTTCTAATCGCACTGGTCGTTGCGTTTCTCACAGGGTTTTGGTATCGGGGGTGGGTGCATAACATCACCGTCACCGATCAGGCCGGTGAGTACCTGGGGGGATGATGAACTTGAAGTTGTTCTACAACGTGGAGATAGTCGCCGCCCTGGTCACACTGTCCAGGGCAGATGAGACGGATGAGTATTCAGTCGAGGTTTCTCATACACCGTGGCGTGTCGTTGTGGCAGATGTTGAGGCGGAAAACCCGTATGAAGCAGTGATGCGTGTTGTCCGTGAGCGGTGGTCTGAGAATGCAAATTATTTCCTATCTGATGAAGGTGCGTACTTTGCGGGGCGTGGTGAATGGCCGCGTCTGGAATTGGCTGACGGCCGTTTCATCGGCGATTGTGCCGTACCAGTCTGCTATGACCGGTTGCTGATGCTCAATGGCGTGTCGGTCTTGTTTGAGGTGGAGCGTGTTTAACGATCAGGTTTGCCGGGTGTGCGGCTGCTGTTGGGTGAGCGACGATGTGTGTTCACGATGCGCTGTTCCCGTCGCCCTTATCGCGTGCAGTAAGAGCAAAAACCACCTGCCGCTTGGTGGCAAGCCGGAGGAATTGTACAGCGGCAAGCTGCTCCATCGGCAACTGACCCATGCGCGCCGCGTGTTGCAATTGCCTGATGCGCATATCTTCATCCTCTCGGCCAAATATGGCCTGGTGGCGTTGTGCCAGCAGGTCGCGCCGTATGAGCTGGCGCTGGCCTCGCTCCCGGCCAAAGAGCGGGATATGTGGGGTTTCCGGGTAGTGAATGAGCTGGTGCAGACTGTGCCCGGTGTGGTCCAGGTGTATCTGATGGCGGGCGAGGTGTACCGCACGGCCGTTATCCCTTACCTGGACGAATGGGACGTTGAGTACATCGTTCCGCATCCAGCGGAGATGGGCATTGGGAAGCAGATGGCCTGGTACAAGCAGCAGGAGGTGGAAGGGTGATCACGCTTCCGGCCGTGAACGCGCTAGACACTCTGAAAGAGTACGACACGGGGCTGGCCTGCACGTGTGGCGATTGTACAGCGCACGTGCAGACCTGGGTCATCATCTCCGGCAAGGGAAAGAACCAGACGCGCCGCATGGCCGATGAGTCGTACTGCCCGCAGTGCGGCTGCCGTTGGGAAAAAGGCGTACTGACGCCCTGCGCCAACTACGACGACCCACGAACCGGCTTGCGCCTGCACCCGGCGCTTTCTGACGTCTCCGTTGGCTGGATGATGACGGAGTGGGTTTTTGCGGAGCGGTGGGCAAAGTGGTTTCCAGGTGTTTACTTGCAGTCTGCTGCGGCGCGCCCCGTGCTGGAGGAAATTGATTTGTTCGTGCGGCTGCGTGAGTTGTTCCCGCAGGCGACATTCGATAGGTTGCTGGCGATACGTAAGGGGATGCGGCCGTTTTTCTGCTCGGCCTGCGGCAAGCCGGTGGATTGGCGCATCAAGACGGATTATGCCCAGGCCAGAGCCGGGCGTGAAGCATACCACCATTCATTAGACGAGGTTTTGTGATGGCAAAGAGGCTGTTTCGTAGACCAAAGCACACCCAGTTAGCCGCAGTGGTTGCCGGCGTGCAAGACGCGCTGCGACCGGAGGAAATTGACGAGATGTTGCTGGCGGGAGACGGCCTGTTCTGGCAACGGCAGGGGGAGGAGATAAAGCTCTACTCTCCAGAGGTTGTCAGCGTGGGTGTAGAGGCAATGTGGGATTTGTGGGAGCGGATTAACGCCCTGCTACCCGCCAACGGGAGCGCGAATGGAACTGCGGTTAACGCTGGGCGATAAGAACGACCTGGCATGGGCGCAGGAAACTGTGGCTGCGCACCATTACCTGAAGCGCAAAGCGGATTCCCGCTCGCGGCCGATGGTTTACGTGGTGTGGCACGGCCGTGTCCGCATGGGCCTGTGCATTGTGGGCATTCCCCATGCTACCCGCAATGGGAACTGGTGGGGGTATCCAGACCTGCCGACACAGTGGCAGGTGGTAGACCTGTCGCGTATCTGGCTGGACCCGGAATACCAGCGGGGTGGGGGCATGGCCCGGCCGGACACGGTTCCCGGCTTTGCCGACCGGCGTGGCGAGTTTCGGCCCACGACGGCCACCTGGCTCATTCACCAGGTTCTTGAACGGGTGCAGCGCGACCGGATCAGCTTGTGGCCACCAGTATTCCCATTGCAGCCCTATCACATTCTCCTGGCGGTCAGCTATCACGACCCGGCCTACCACCGCGGAACGATCTACCGGATGGCCGGCGCGGAACCGATGTACCGGGATGAAGATGGCACGGCCGTGCCAGGACCATCTGGTAAGTACGGTTGGTGCTGGCGGTTGCCAGAACCGACCTGGACGTGGCGCGACATCCAGATTGCCCGGCCGCGCACCTTGCGGTTTGAGTTGGCTATGTAAGCCATTAAGGCAGACGGCCGTTTTACCCGATTGACTGCTCCTCCTCCTGGCAATTGGGACACTGGCATAAAACGGCCGTCTACCTTAGCGACTTACATGGAGAAATGACTATGGATGTCACGCATGAAACACGATACGAAGTGGTGCGCGTTCAGGGCGACGTTATCACGCCGCTGTCTAGCGGAAGCGACAGAAAAGCGCTTGTCGGGTTGGCGAAGAGCATGATGCTTAGCCCAGATCGGCCGGAGGGAGTTTCGTATCGGGTCCGTGAAATCGAGATACGTACACGGCCGTTAACGATTTTGGCTGATGATGTAGACGACGAGGGGGATTAAGGCGTGGGGATGTATTTGCTTTTATGTTTGTTGGGTGTGGCAGTTTTTGTGGTGATTATTGCCTCAGTGAGTGGCGCGCGCATGGTCGCGCCCACACCTGGATCGATGGAGGAGACCAATGGCGCGTCGAGCGAATGATTTTTACCCAACCGAATCCTCCATGACCCGCGCGCTGCTTAAGCGCGTATCGATCAACGGGGACGTGTGCGAACCAACCGCTGGCGAGATGGACATGGCGAAGGTGTTGCGCAATATGCCCTCTACCCGCGTCACAACGAATGACATAGTGCCGTATCCG
>CALFEW010000740.1 GCA_937958365.1 uncultured Chloroflexota bacterium
CGACAACCAAGAGTTTATCACCGGCCTGATTTATCTGAACCAGAACCGGCCGACGCTGGCCGAGGTGAGTCGTCTGGTGGATACGCCATTGGCGCAGTTGGGGGATGAGCAGTTACGGCCGTCGCGCCAGGCGTTGGCGGCGTTGCTGACAGAGTTTTAGACAGGGTTAACGCGGATGCAGCCGATTTTCGCGGACAAACATCATAAAAATCCGCGTGAATCGGCTGCATCTGTAAAGGTCACGGTTTGGTCAAAGTCATTCTGAGCGGAGTCTTCGGAGCGAAGAATCCCTATTTGTCGGCAGCAAGCAGATTCTTCCTCGAAGACTCGTCAGAATGACAGTGCTTCCAACCAAATCGTGACCATTACATTAATCGGCTGCATCCATAAAAATCCGCGTCCTATTTTTTATCTTGTCGAAAAGGGATTGCTTACTCGACGACAAACGTGGTGTAAAGCCGTGCCGCCAGGGAACGCAGTTGCTTGTAACTCACCGGTTTGTTTAATACAAAATCCACTTTCTGGCTCAAAAAGCCGGCCCAGGCGCCATCGGCGCTGGCGACAATAATGCGCGTCTGTTCAAAGCGCGGATTGTCCAGCATATAGTCCAGCACTTTTTCCCCCGACACATATGGCAAATGTAAATCTACCATCACCAGAGCCGGCGCTGACTCTTGCAGCCGTTCCAGGGCAATTTGCCCATTGCTCAGCCCTTCAACCTGAAAGCCGGCTTCTTGTAACGCCTGTACATATAAATCGCTGAGCATCTCGTTATCTTCAATTACCAGCGCTGTTACTTCGTTCAATGCGTGTCTCACTCCCCACCAGTAGTTCTATTTTGCGCAGTAATCGCTCAAAATTCACCGGTTTTGGCTCATACTCGTCACAACCGGCGGCCAGACTTTCTTCGCGGTCGCCAACCAGAGAGTGGGCCGTCAGGGCAATCACCGGAATCGTGCGAGTTTCCGGCTGGGCTTTGAGTTTTTGCGTCGCTGCCCAACCATCTAAAACTGGCAGCCGCATGTCCATCAGAATAATGTCCGGGTTTTGGGCCAGAGCCAGGTCAATGCCTACTTGCCCGTTGTCGGCCACCACGACTTCGTAGCCGCGCAGCGTGAGCCGTTCGGCGAGAATTTCTTGCAGCATATCGTCATCTTCGACAATGAGTACTCGAATCACACTTCTCTCCTGCACGAGGTTCACCTTTTGGGCGCGGATGCCTCGTTAAATGAATGCTGATTTTTGCGCCGACGTCACGGCCGTTTAACCCCTCACTGCTTCTTGCGCAGGCATGGCAGCGTTGGGCGGATGGACAGGGTTTGGCGTCTGCACCGGCAGACGCATGGTAAATATGGACCCAATGCCCGGCGCGCTTTCGACAGTGAGTGTGCCGCCCATCATCTCCGCAAAGCGCCGGCTGATGACCAGCCCCAGGCCGGCGCCGCTGTAGTTGCGCGTCGGGGAGGCATCTAACTGCGAGAATGGTCGGAAAAGCCGGTTCACCTCGTCGGACGACATGCCAATGCCGGTATCTTGCACCTGGAAAACAATGGTGGAAGACGGTGGGGAGGGGGAAACGGCCGTTGCTCCGTCAACCCGCAGCGTCACCTGGCCTTCCCTGGTAAACTTACCCGCATTGCTCAATAAATTCAACAAAATCTGCTGCACTTTCGTCTTATCCGCATACAACGTGCCCACGTCTGGTGCGCACACCAACACCAACCGATTCTGGTTTTGGATCATCAACGGTTCCGCCATCACCCGCAGGTCTTCGACAAAAGAAGCCACCTCAAACCATTCCGGGTACAACTTCATCTTACCCGCTTCAACTTTCGATAAATCTAAAATACTGTTCAGAATTGTGAGCAAATGATGGGCGGCTGTTTCAATATTGCCCAACCGCTTGGCCAACAACCCATCCCCTTTTATGTCCGCCTGTTCACGCAGCATCTCGCTGTAGCCGATAATAGCTGACAGCGGCGTTCGCAGTTCATGGCTCATGTTCGCCAAAAAGATGCTTTTGGCCCGATTCGCCAGCTCTGCCTCTTCTTTGGCCACCTGCAACTGGGCGATGGCCTCTTTTCGCTGCGACACATCTATCACCGCCACTTGCATGGCTGGGCGTCCCTGAAACTGAATGTGCGAGGCCGTCAGTTGCAGCCACTGGGTTCCCTTTGCCACAGTTTGCAGGCGCAATTCCCTTTGCTGGGCGCCATGCCCCAGCGATTCAAACAAGTATCGGTCTTCCTCATGCACCCGATCACGAATCATCTCTAACGTGATGTCCGACAGCGCTTCAACCGTTAGCCCGGTGATGGCGGCCAGCGCGGGATTGGCAAACCGAATCTGATCGTCCTGGACGACAGCCAGCCCTTGCAGCGAATGTTCCACCAACGTGTAATAAGCGTCTTCTGTTTGTTTACGGCTGGTAATATCGCGCAGGATCACCAGCCGTCCTGACAAACGCCCCCGTCTATCGGTCAGGCCGATGATACGCAGATCATAGTATAAAACACCATCTGCGCCGGGCACAGAAAATTCCGTATTTACGTCGGTGAGCAGATGCAACTGTTCCACCAGCATGCCCCAGCTTTGAAGACCCTGCGCTGCCAACAAACCGACCACATCGCTGGCGTGACAGCCCAGAATCATTTCCGCTGCCGGATTGATGTCTATGATGCGCTGCTGTCTGTCCAGCACAACGAGACCGTCGGTGAGATTTTCGATCAAAGTATCTCTGGCAAAGGGCATGGCGTCTATAAATCGGTAACCAAAAATAGCCCAACCAAACAGCAAGCCAGAAATGCAAAAAGCCACGGCCGTTGGATCAAAATAAGCCATCGCGCCCAATGGGAAAACGTAGAACAAATTCGCCAGCCAGGGCACAAACGCCCCTATTAACATGATGCCCGATTGCCGACGGTAGAGGTGTGGCGCGCGCACAAAGGCGATGATCAGTAACACGTTACTCACCACAAAAAGAGAGTAGGAGTAGGCGGTGTGAACCCAAAATGCGGGTCCGTAAATCATCTGGGCTTTGGGAAGGGCGCCGGTGAGGTCCAGAACCATGCCCTGACGGAACAGCCCATGGTAAAAGTTGCTCCAGATCAAGATCAGAATGATCAGTGGCTCGACAAACAGCGCGGCAATTTTTAGCCGGGATAAGCCTCGGGTACGGCCGGTATATTCTAAAATAAACAGAAACCAGAATACCGGGACCGTGGTGACGCCAAAAAAGGTGGCGTTCGACCAGATCAAGCGCCAGGTGGGGTGAACTGTCAGAATCTCCAGCAGGTGGCTAACCGACCAGAGGGAGACGGCGGTCATGAGCAGGCTAAAATACAACGCGCCGGTCGTGGACCGCCGACGCCAGGCATAAACAGCCAGCCACAAGGTAATAGCGGCTGAAGCAAGCAGCATAACGGCGGGGATAAGCAACAACTGGTTCATATAGAGATAGTTTGGAGGGACTGGTTCTTCAATGGATTTCCCGGTTGGGTTGGCAGGAGTAAACGACAGGTTGCTCCCTGGCCTGGTTGGCTTTGGATTTCAATGCGTCCGCCCATCAGGTTGGCAATATTCTGGCTAAGGGCCAACCCTATCCTTGCGCCGTCGAATTGAACATTGGCTTCAGCATCGCCTTGAACAAAAGGTTGGAAGATGTAGGGCAGGCGTTCTGGCTGGATGCCCCTGCCGGTGTCTGTGACCTGGAAGATGATCTGGTGGGGGGGAGTCACGGCCGTTTCCACCCAAACCCGCACTTCCACTTTGCCATCACTGGTATATTTTGCCGCGTTACGCAGCAGATTCACCAATATCTGCATCACGCGCGCTGCATCCCCCATCATCTGGCCCACATCGTCGGCGCAAACCAAGGTTAGTTGATTGCCATTTTGAGCCAGGAGTGGTTCTACTGCGGTCACGGCCTCGGCTACCAGCGGGCGCACGGCAAAAGGCGCAATAGATAATTCAAGTTTGCCGGTATCAATTTTGGACAAGTCTAAAATATCACTGACCATTTGCAGAACGACGGTTGCGGCCGTTTTAATTTTTTGCAGCCTGGGCCGGAGCAAACCCGCCGATACCGGTTTAGCCGGGCCATTATCGGCCGCCGGCAGCAGCTCTTGCAGCAGCTCGCTGTAACCGATGACGGCCGATAGCGGCGTGCGTAATTCGTGGGTCATGTTGGATAAGAAAATGCTTTTAGCCCGATTGGCGGCCTCCGCCTGCTCTTTGGCTACCGATAGGTCTTGGATTAATTGCTGTTGCGCGTCGTACATCTGGGCGTTGCGCAAGGCCAACGCGACCTGGTTGGCCACGGCCTGCATCAACTGCATGGCCTCGTCGTCAAAAAAGGCGCGCTGCGTATGGGTCAGGGTTATCAGACCCAACAGGGTATCGCCAATGAGAATGGGCACAGACATCACCGAATTGGCCTGGTAGGGTTGGTCGGGTAAGGTGATCCAACGGCCGTCTTGGGCTGTATCTGGAATCAACACCGCCTCATGATGCTGCGCCACCCAACCGGCCAGCCCGTCCTTCATCACGTCCGCCTCAATCTCTTTTTTCACTTCCACCGACAAATCGCCCCGCGCCAGAAGGCTGTTCACCACCCGTCCCTGCTCATCCAGCAAAAAAAGGCTGCCCAGGTCGGCCCCGGTGAGCAGACGCGCCACCTTGATGGTTTCCAGCAGCGCGTCCGGCAAATTGTAGTGGGCTAAGACCGCGTGGGTGATGCCCGCCAGGTTTTCAAACAAATGCTTTTGTCGGGCCAGGGCAATTTCCGCCAGTTTGCGCTCTGTGACGTCATGCAACATGATCATGCAGCCGATAACGTCCTGGCGATGGTTATGCAAAGGGGATACCCGCACGTCAAGAAAACAAGGCCGTCCGGCCCGGCCAATATCCACTTCCCCCTGCTTCTGTGCTTGCTGCACGTAGGCTTGCAGCGGCGACAACCGGTTGATGAACAGGCTGTCCGCCTTCTGGCCTAAAACCTCTTTCTCCGGCATATCCAGCAAGCCAGCCGCCGACGCATTCATGTCAATGAGCATGGCGCGTTGATTGAACACCAGAACGCCGGCGGCCATATGTTGCATGACGGTATCGCGGGCAATGGGGGTGATGTCTAGGAGCTGCAACCGCCAGACGCTGAAGCCCATCAAAATGCCGGTGAGGGCAAAACCAAAGGGGGTTAAATCCAGATAAGGCGACACGCCCAAGACATATAAGCCGTTGCCCACCCAGGGAAAGATGGTCGCCAGGCCCAGCAGACGGATTTGTCGTCGGTAAACGTCGGTCACGAGGCGCGAGAGATTGAACAAAACAACGCTGCTGGTCAGCAAAACGGCGTAGGAGTAACTGACGATCAGCCAGAAAACGGGTCCATATTCAAAGGTAAGCGCCGGAAAAGGGCCGCTTGTATCCAGATTGATTTCGCGCCACAGCAGCCCGGCTTGTGGCTCTAACCAGGCCACGCCAACAGTTATGGCCGGGATGATAAACAGAAGCGTGAGACGCACCAGGGATGGCTGCCAGTGGCGGGCATATTGCAGGGTGAAGATGAGGCAGAAGACGCCGACGGTGGCGATGCCAAAGTATTGCACTTTGGCCCAGAAGAGTTTGGTGTCGGGGGAAACGGCCGTTATCTCCAGCGCATAGGCCAGACACCATAACCCGGCGGCCACCATAAACAAAGCAAACGTCACCGCGCCAGAGGCCGGCCGCCGTCGCCAGGCAAGAATGGCTAACAGGCCGGTCAAAAGAGTCGCAGCAAACAGAGGAATGGTGTAAGGCAAGGTCTGTTGCCAGTTCATCATGTGAGTTTATTCCAGGAAGGTGGCAATGACTGTTAAGAGACAGGGAATTTTTATAGGAAATTGGTCATGGGTGTGCTGTTGTTTGGTGGAAGACGTGGGGAACGGCCGTTGCGTCAGGCTTTGGCGGCGTTATTGGCAACACTTGAGACTATGGATGGCGATGGCAAAGGCGAATACCCATTTACCAGTTTTCCAGACTTCCGCCGATCTGCGGTAAAATAGTTGTTTATGGAGACTTGTACGATGAAGGAATTGGATCATCTACGCTTACGCTTAAAACAGAAAATGCCTTTTCTGGCAAAAACGTATCAGGTAGAAAGCCTGGGCATTTTTGGCTCCTTCGTGCGAAAAGAACAAAATGCCCAGAGTGATCTTGATTTGTTGGTCACTTTTACAGAAACGCCCAGTCTTCTGCGGTTGATCGAACTTGAATACTATTTGGGCGATTTATTAGGGGTGAGGGTGGATCTTGTCATGAAAGATTCGCTCAAACCGCGTGTTTCAGATAGGGTTCTGACTGAGGTACTTGCTGTATGACCGAGACAGAACGCATCCTGACCTACCTGGATGACATTTTGACAACCTCGGTCAAAATCGGTCAATTTATTGACGGTTTGACTTACGACGAATTCCAACAAGATGAAAAAACTATCTTTGGCGAAGCGGCAACAAAACTTCCAGAATCTTTCCGAGAAACTCAAGCAGACGTCCCTTGGCGTTCCATGTCTGGGATGCGCAACAAGCTCATTCATAATTATGCGGTGATTAATCCGCTTGTCGTTTGGAAAACGGCTATTGAGGACATTCCTAAGTTATCACCTAAACTTGAGCGGATTATGGCTTCTTTACAGTAAGCGCGTGAACGGACGGCCGTTTTCCTTGGGTAGAAACGGCCATTTTTGATCCCCCTCCCCCCCATGACCCTGCCCGACCTCCTGGCCCAACTGCGCCTCAACCGCGACTTCATCGCCCCGGTCGTCGCCTGGGAGCGCTTCCCCCCCCCCCCCGGCCCAATTCCAACCGGGGAAGCACCCGGTTGCCGGCGCTATCCCTC
>CALFEW010000741.1 GCA_937958365.1 uncultured Chloroflexota bacterium
AAAAGTCGGCTGCGTGGCTGACGATGGGCAAACGGCCGTGTCACATAATGTTTGAAGCCGGTACTGCATTGACTTCCAAGATGTTCTTTGTGTTGAGCATTCATGCGGCTTTATCCTTTCTGATAGACTTCCAGAGTTAACAAATACTAAACAACTCGCAAAAATTAAACAGAATTTTTTCCGGAAAGTAGCTTTCCAAAAGGATTTTCTCTGTCATTATTCATTTTTGTTGATTTTTTAGGGAGTTAGACCGTCCCCCTTAACGGCCTTAATCTAGCCGACATTCCTTACCATATAACTTTCGGATGGGTTTGTCGCGTGGCTTTACGTGCGGCGGTTTCGGGTGTATGGTTTTGCGGACAGCTTTTATCGGAGGTAACGAAATGTCAGCAAACGCAACTGTTTCCGGGAAAATTGTAGTCATGGGCGTTTCGGGGTGCGGCAAAACGGCCGTGGGGCAGGCTCTGGCGCAAGCCCTGGCCTGTCCCTTCTACGATGGCGATGATTTCCACCCGGCCACCAATGTCCGCAAAATGGCGCAAGGCATTCCCCTCACAGATGCCGACCGACGGCCGTGGCTGGACAGCCTGCGCCACCTGTTGGCCGAACACACCACGCGAGGGGAAACGGCCGTTCTCGCCTGCTCCGCCCTCAAAAAAAGCTATCGTGACCACCTGCGCCTGGGGAATGAGCCGATCTTGTTTGTTCATCTGGTCGGCGATTTTGACCTGATCTGGCAGCGACTGCAAGCTCGCTCAGGGCATTACATGAAAGCCGCCATGCTGCAAAGCCAGTTTGCCGCGCTGGAACCCCCCGATCCCACCGAAGCCCTGACCGTTGCCATCACCCAGCCCGTTGCCAAAATTGTCCAGGAAATTTTGCTAAAAGCTGGTAAATAACCGGCAAAATTTTATAGATTGGACCAATCTCCAAGATTGGTCCAATCTGCACCAGACAATTCTTGGACGGCCGTTCGCTCCTCTGACCGCTCGCCGGGTTCATGCCCGCAGCGCTTACCGTCTTTCAAAAATGGCCCCCACCATCATCGGAATCAATTTCTCCGGCCACAAGGTCTTTTCGTTGTAGCGTGCGCCCTTCAAGTCAATGCCGGCCATCTTAGTCTCGCGCAAATCGGCCCCCCGCAAATCGGCAAAATGCAAATTTGCCTCTGAAAGATCCGCGCCCACCAGCAGCGCGTCGCGCAAATTGGCGCTGCCCAGATAAGCTTTTTGCAGAAACGCGCCCGACAAATCGGCCTCGCGCAAATCGGCCCGGTAAAAATTGGCCCCTTGCAGCTCAGCCCCATCCAGCAGCGTGCCCTGCAAACTGGCGCTGTCGAATTTCGTCGCCTTCAAATTGGCGCGAGAAAGTTTCAGCCGATCAAGTTTGGTCTCATTCAAATTGGCCCCTTCCAGGTTGATCTCCTCCAGGTCGTCAATGTGGCGCAAATCTTGCCCGGCGAGGGTGACGTGTTTAGAGCCTACAATAGCTACCGAATCTTCAATATTTTGTCGCGTAATTGGTTCCACAACTGCACCTTGTTGGCATAGATAGACTTCAGGATTACGGCGCTTTCGACGGCTTTTCCTGTGCAGTCAAAATATAGGGGCTAAATCCTGTTTGTCAAGCGTTCCCGGCCCTGATATAATTTCGCCACTTCGCCACCCTAGCTCAATGGCAGAGCAATCGCTTCGTAAGCGATAGGTTAAGGGTTCAAGTCCCTTGGGTGGCTTTTCGATGAACTCTTACCCTGGCGCTGGCTCCGGGGTATTTTTTTTGCCTGTTGCAGGCAGAGGAGGCAGGCATGGGTGACTATTTACCGGTCGTGTTTGGCGTAGCCGGAGGCACGGCTTCCGGTAAAACGACGGTGGCCCGGACTATTTTGGAATCGGTGGGAGCCGAACAAGTAGCTTATTTCCCTCATGATGCGTATTACCGCGACAGCCCCCATCTTTCCTTCGAAGAACGGTCCCAACAAAACTACGACCACCCCAATTCGCTGGACAACAAGCTGCTGATTCAGCACATCCAGCAAATTTTGGCCGGGCAGCCGGTAGAAGTGCCGGTTTATGATTTCACGTTGCACCGCCGCAAAAAAGAGACGATCCTGGTGGAACCGTGTCCCATTGTGCTGGTTGAAGGGATTTTGATTTTTACCCGACGCAAACTGCGCGACCTGATGGACATCAAAATTTACGTGGATACGGACGCCGATATTCGCTTTATTCGTCGGTTGGAACGGGACATGAACGAGCGGAACCGGTCATTGGAATCGGTTGTGGCGCAATACGAAGCGACTGTGCGCCCCATGCACCTGAAGTTCGTGGAGCCGAGCAAACGCTACGCGGACGTGATCATCCCCAACGGCGGCCGTAATCAAGTGGCGATGGAAATGGTTGTCTCGCGGCTGCGGGAACTGCTAAACACCCGCTCCATGCCCTAACGTCCATTGGCTATTGGCTATGGGCCATTGACAATTGACGGTAAAGCGCCAGGGTCGCCACGGCCGTTTTCTTCCACGAGAACTGTTTAGCCTGCGCCAGACCGAGGGTTTGGCTGCGCTGGCGGGCGGCTTCGTCGGTGAGCAGGTGGTGGAGGACGGCCGTTATCTCTTCCGGTTTTGTTGGGTCAAAATACGCCGCCGCTGCCCCGCCCACTTCCGGCAGGCTGGAGGCGCGGGCGCAGGCAACGGCCGTGCCGCAGGCCATCGCCTCAATCACCGGCAGACCAAACCCCTCATACTGGCTGGGAAAAACAAACACAGTCGCTCCGGCGTACAAACCCGGCAAATCAGCCTCCGCCACCGGTCCTAAAAACGTTATTTTGTCAATTAACCCGGCGGCGACGGCCGTTTCCTTCGCTTCGGGATAACGTTCATCCCAGGCCCCGGCAATCACCAACTGCGGCGGGGCGGCCAGTTGCCCCGCCAGCCCTTTCCAGGCAGTGATTAAATTGACCAGGTTTTTGTGCGGTTTATTGATGCCCAGATACAGCACGTAGTCGGGCGGCAGATTGTATTGCCTGCAAATGCGCCCGATTTCGGACGGTGGTTGGGGTTGGAAGTGGGGATCGGCGGCCAGGGGCACGGCCGTTATCCTTTCCGGCGCGATGGGGTAGAGGGCCAACGCATCCTGTCGCGTAAATCCTGAAATAGCCACCACATGGTTGGCGGCCCGCAGCGCCAGCCGCGTGAACAGGCTCGTCAGCAGCCGGGCACGGAGCGCCACGTACTGCGGGTAACGCTGCGGGATTAAATCATAAAAGGTGAGCAGGGTGGGCGCACCGGGGCGGTAGGGCATCAGGTAGTACGGGCTGTGGTACACGTCGGCCTGAGCTTCGCGTAGCAAATGGGGAATTTGCCATTGTTGGGCGAGCGAGAAGGGGGAAACGGCCGTTTCCACCCATTGCACCTGTTCTGACGGCGCGGGAAGCTGCCAGCGCGACGGCCGTGAGGGATCGCCCAGCAAGATGAGGCGCTCATCGGGGGTCAGCAGGGAAGGCAGCGCCTGAGCCAGGTTGCTGACATAGCGGCCAATGCCGGGGAAATGGTCGGTGGCCGCGCGGGCGTCGAGTACATAACGTTTCATGATTTCGGAATACGGAATACGGAATACGGCTCACGGAATACGGAATACGGAATACGGATTACGGATTACGGACCGCCAGCGACAACGTGGCTGTACAGAACGGCCGTTTGCGCCACCTGCCGCGCCACGCTGAATGATTGGTGAATTCGTTCCAGACCGGCCTGTCCCATTTTTTCGGCAACGGCCGTGTTGTTGAGCAAGGCGCTGATGGCCGCCGCCAGCGCCGTGGCGTCGTTGGGGCGCGTCAACAGCCCCGTTTCGCCATCCTGCACAATCTCCAGCGCTCCACCAATTGCTGCCGCGACCACCGGTTTGGCGTAAGCCATCGCTTCTAGCAAAACCGTCGGCAGCCCTTCCGGCCAGACCGCATGGTAAACAAACACGTCGGCCGCCTGATAAAACCGGGCCACGTCCTGGCGCTGCCCGACCAGGAGCAAGCGTTCGGCGAGCGGTGTGCGGGTGATGGCCTGCGCCAGTTTTTCCGCGTAGGCGGCGGCGCGAGGCGTTGGTTTGCCATCGTCTGGCCCGCCCACCAGCACAAAGCGGGCGGTAGGATGCTGCGCCGCCACCTGTTCGGCGGCCTCGATGAATAGATGGGGCGCTTTGCCCTCCACCAGCCGGGCGACACTCAGGACCAGCGGCGCATCCGGCGGAATGCCCAACTCGCTGCGCAGGTCTGGCCCGTTGGCAGGCGGCGCGGCGAGATTCAGGCCGTTGGCGATAACCGTCAGCTTGCCGGTTAAGCCGCCTGGTTCGTATAGTTCGGCCAGCCAGCCGGAGACGGCGATGACTTGCCGGGGGATGGGCGCCAGCCAGCGCGCCAACCGGGGCGGGAAGGTGTTGTCGTGCAGGGTCCAGACCACCGGCGTGCGCGTCAGCCAGCCGGCCAGGCTGCCGACGATGTGGGCGCGTACGGTGTTGGTGTGGAGGAGGGTGATGGCCTGTTGGCGGATAAGGCGGGCAACGGCCGTGACACTCCGCGCCAGATGGAATGGCAGCCGCCAGCCCGCCTGATTCAGCGTGTCAAAGGGCACGGGCAGAATCGGCACATCGCTGCCCGCCAACCGCTGCGCCAGCGGTGACTGAGCAGCCGTCGCCACAAAGGGTTGGAACTGCTCCCGGTCCAGGTGTTGCAGCAGCGTCACCAGCACGGCTTCCGCGCCGCCCCAGATGGGCGCGTGGTCCAGATAGAGGATGCGGACGGGGCGGTTGGGCGAGTTGGTCATTTTCGGGCGCGTTGGACCTGTTCAGGGATGGCGTGCAGGATGGTTTGGGCGAATAGCTGCGGGTCGAAGCGGTGGGAGAGGTGGAGGCTGTTCTGGCCGAGTTCACGGCCGTTGCGCTCATGGGCCACCATCACCAGCAGCCGCGCCAGGGCGTCGGCGTCGGCGGGCGGGCAGATGAAGCCGTTCACTTCGGGCTGGACCAGGTCGTAGGCCGCGCCACAAGCGCGGGAAGCGATGACCGGCAGACCGGCGCACGCAGCCTCGTGGATGACCACGCCCCAATGGTCCCAGCGGGAGGGCAGCACCAGACAGCCGGATTGAGCCATCAGCACGGCCGTTTGCGCCGGGGGTTGGTAGCCAAGCAGCCGTACGCCGGGTTCGGCGGTCAGTTGGTCTTGTAATGGCCCGGTTCCGGCCAGCCAGAGATGCCAGGGCACGGCCGTTTGCTGGCGGTAAAGCCGGTAAGCGGCCAGCAAAGTATCTATGCCTTTGCGCTCGATAAGCTGCCCGACAAACAGGAATACTTCCGGCCAGGGGGCCGTTTCCTGGTGGCGCTGCCGGCCGACGGCGCGGTAACGGGCTGTGTCGGCGGTGTACAAGCCCTGGTGGATTTGCTCTGGCCGAAAGCCAATCAAACGAGCGTAGGCGGTGGCGGCCACTCCGGGAACCAGCGCCGCGTCATAATGTCGCCAGCGACGGCCGTAGCGGCCCCACGCGCCCTGGTACAAATCGCGGCCCACATCGCGCCGCACCCGGTCTGACGCCCAGACGGTGATGGTCTTGCGCTGCTGAAGCTGCTGCGCTGCCTGGCGGTACGGCGCGAAATTGACGCCGGTGATCACGGCCAGGTCTGGCTGGAACCGGCGCAGCTCTTCCAGCCAGCCGGTATCGTTGGCCGGTTTGTCCGCCAAATCGAGGATGGGGTAGGCGGCGGGCGCGTCACTGTCCGGCGCGTTGGCCTGACGGATGCGCTGCACGGCCAGAATCTCTACCTGGGGATTGGCTTGCGGCAAGGCGGCCAGCGCCGCCTGCACGTAGCCCGTCAGGTGTTCCCAGAGGATGGCGACGCGGTGAATGGGCTTAGGATTGGTCATGGGTTTGGGTGAGCCGCCAGCTTCGCAGCGAAGCGTAGGCGTCCAGAGCGAGGAAGCGCAGCGCCAGCAGCACCCGCACCTGGTGGTACCAGGGATAGCCCAGGCGGCGGATGGCGCGGCTGTTGGCGCGCATGAAGAGCAGCAGGCGCTGCCATTCGGTGCGCCAGCGGTTGGAAACGCTGCGTTGATGGTAGTGACGGGTGACGAGGAAATCGGGCAGATTTGCCATTTCGCCGGTCAGGGCCAGACGCGACCAGAGTTCGTAGTCTTGCGTGTAGGGAAAATCTTCGGAGTAGGGGCCGGACTGGGCAACGGCCGTGCGGCGCATCATCACCGTGGAGTGGCAGAATGGATTGCCGCGCAGCATGGCGCGGCGAATGGCGGCGTCGTCGGCGGGCGAGACGACGGACAGCGTGCGGCCGCGCAGGTGGTCTACTTGCCGGTAGGCGGACCCCAAAACCACGATGCGCGGATGGGCGTCCAGATAGGCGACCTGCACGCTCAGGCGGTCGGGTTCGGCGGTATCGTCGGCGTCTAACACGGCCAGGTATTCGCCGCGGGCCTGGGCCAGCGCGTGGTTGCGCGCCTGGGGGATGCCCCGGTGCGGTTGGGTGAACACGCGGATGCGGGGGTCGGGGATGGTGTGGAGGAAAACGGCCGTGTCATCCGTCGAGCCATCATCCACCACAATCAGCTCGAAATCGGTGAAGCTCTGGTTGAGCACGCTGTGAACCGCCTCGGCGATACGCGCTGCGCCGTTATAGACGCACATCATCACGCTGACTTTGGGTGATGGCAGGGTGTCGTTTTCCATGATGCGTTAGCCCAGGTCCATTTGCGCAAAGCTGTCCAGAAAGCGTTTGTGCCAGGTGTGGTCGGCGCGGGCGCGCTGCCAGCCCGCCTGCCGGATGCGCTCGCGCTCTTCGGGGTGCGCCAGGTAGTAGGCGGCCTTGTCGGCCAGCTCTTTTTTGTTGGCGTAGCCGACAATTTCCTTATCGTACTCGAAAAATTCGGCCAGTTCTGGCATGGTTTCCACCATGTAAAAACCGCCGCTCATGGGCACTTCAAAATCGCGCAGCCGCACCTGCTTGATGCCTGTCGTCGTGTCGGCGACGTTGGAGAAGCCCAGGTTGATGCGCGAGCGGCTGTACATCTGGATGAGTTCCTCGTCGCTGAGGGGCGGGCCGCAGCGTTGGGCGGGGATGCGCGGCGGGAAGAGCGGCTCGCTGCCCTTGAGAAAGCGTTTGAC
>CALFEW010000742.1 GCA_937958365.1 uncultured Chloroflexota bacterium
CTTGGGTGATGATGTCTTGCATTTTCAGAAAAAGAACTAACGAACCACAACCGTCTGTGAGTTGTTTGAAATCATTATATAAAGGGGCCAACGCGAGGGACGGAAAAAAAACGTGAATATTACGGGTAAGAAGCGATAAGATAGGGGGATAGTTGGGAGTTAGAGGGGGGTGTAGAGGAGGGCGATGAAAACGCCGAGGCACAGGAAGGGGGCGTAGGGGATGTGGTAGCGACGGCCGTAACCGCGCAGCAGCAGGTAGGCGGCGGCCAATCCACCCAAGCCTACACCCAACAACAAGGGCCACAACACGCCAGGGAAACCGAAGATCAGGCCAATCAGCGCCGCCAGTTTCACGTCGCCGCCGCCCAGGTCGCCGGGGCGCAGCCAGGCAGCCAGGACAAATGCAGCCAAAGCCAGCCCGCCGCCCAACAACACGGCCGTCCAAGACTGTCCCCCTGCCACCAGATGATAAACCAGCGTCAGCGCAATGGCCGGGAATACCAGCACATTCAAAACCAGCCTGTATTTGCCGTCAATCAAGGCGATCAACAGGAAAAATGCGTACAAGGCCAGAGAGAGCCATTGCCCACGCGGGCCAAAGTAAAAACAGACAACGGCCGTCATCCCCCCCATCACCCACGGCAAGCCGGCTGTCCACCGCGGCGGGTTAACCGGGCACGGCGCCTTATCCAGGCGGCGCGGTAAGAAGTCGCTGAGCCAGTTCAACAACCAACCTGACAAAAAGCCAAAAACCAGCCAGAAAAGATCCATGTCAGGCCATCTCCCGGTTCTTTTGCCGCAGTTGGCGCAGCATTTGGGCGCTGCGGTCGGCCAGTTGAACCATATTAACGTCGCCCAGACCTTGCAACAACGTGTCGTAATGGGCCAGTTTGTCATCTTCGTCGAAGATACCGTTCAGCAGGGCCTGAATTTCGCCGGTCGCTTCGGTGAGCAGTTTTTCGGCCGTCTCTTCCGGCGGCGGTTGATTGGCAGCGGGGGCGGCGGCGTTGGTTGGCGTTTGCACGGCCGTTGCCGGCTGTTCAGTCGGTGGCGTGGCCGCGTTGGCCGGGTTTGGCGGCGTCTGTTTGCCATCGCCAGCCTGGACTGCGCCGGGCTGCCCGGCCCCACCGCCACCGGCGTTGGCCGGGTCACCGGGGCTGGCCGGATCGCCGGGGTTGGCCTGTTGGCTGGCGTTGGCCGCCGGGTCAGGGGAGGCGCCCTGGCCGGTGTTGGCGGCCGTTTCGGTTCCGCCGTTGTTTTGTCGGGCGGCGTTGGGGGTGGAAACGGCCGTTTGCTCATCCTCGTCCATGTCGGCTTCCGCTTCAGCGCCGGCCAGCAGACGCCGCTCTTCTTGTTTGCGGATTCTGGCCTGCTGCACCATGGGGAACAAGGCCATGCCCAAGGCGGCCACGAAGAGGCCAACGGCGGCAACGGCCGTTATCAAAATCGCTTTCTGCCCCAAAATCACGTCCATCAGGTTCAGGTCTACCTGCGGCATGGCCATCGCTTCCCCTAAAGCGATGTAACGCTCACGGGCTTGCGGATCGGCCGTTTCCTGAATCAGCAGCGTCAGGGTCGCGGCCAGCGCCTCGTCGTCCCAGGTTGCCAGCCGCGACTGCGCCTGGGCCACGTCGCCCGTCAGGTCATACGCTTCGGCGGCCATCGCCACGTAAATCCGCTGATGCTCCGCCGACAATTGCGCCGGCGAGACGTTGATCCACTGTACCGGCCACAACCACCAGCCAATGACCAACCAGCCCAGCAGCAGCCCGCCGCTAAAAACCAGGGGAAGAAGAAAGCGAAACGGCCGTTTGGATTTAGACATAAAACGTCATTCCTCAGTCATCAAAAATCAGCAGCCTGTCGGAGAACTCAGGACAGGGACACGGATTCGATGGATTCTCATGGACAAATCACCAGAAAATCGGTGTGAATCTGTTACATCCGGGTCATCCGTGTATCCATTTCCACGCTTCCGATGGACTGCCAGAGTCAAATCGTCAACAACCGCGCGACCACCGGCGGCACAAGCCAGAAGCTAATGCCCGACATAAACAGCAGCACAGCCAGGTAAAGCGTCAGCTTAAATTTATACCCGCCATCACTGGCGACGATGGCCATCGCGCTGATGACCGCCAACAAAACCACCATCATGATGGTAATGGCGTCCAGAAACTGCATCTGCTGCGGGCTAAAATTAGCCAGCGGCATTGCCAGATTTTCCGAGGCCAACGCCGCCTGATCGGCAGTCATGGCCGATTGCATCAGCAGCAAGAAGTTGTGAATGATCTGCAACACAAAAACCATCAGCGCCGCGACGACGACGTGCATCACCAGGGTAAGCCAGGTAAAGGTGCTGACCACCGTGCGTCGTTTGGCGCGCAGCATCGCGGTGCGCGAAGCAAACATAGAGCAAAGAAATCCCACCTGTTCCGGGTCGCCGCCCAGGCGTACCGCTTCATAAAAGATGCCGGTGGCCTGACGAATCAGGCGGCTGCCGGTCTCGTTGCCAAAGCGCTGCCAGCAAACCACCGGACTGACCAGGGCGCGCAGGCGCGTATCCAACCGCTTCACATCGGGCAGAAGCCTGGGGAAGGAGCTGATGTCTATTTTAGTGATGGCTTCTTTAAGGGTGGTACCGGTGGAAGTAGCCATGCCGCCCACCGAGCGCAAAAACGAACTGATTTCCGCATCTTTTTTGATGATTTCGGCGTCGGCGCGGAAACTGACGATACCCAGCGGCAATAAAGCCACCGATACACCCACCAGCACCCACGCCTGGTCAAAGCCAAGAAATACCAAAGCGCCACAGAGCAGAACGGCCGTAGGAATGATAATTCGGCTTACTTGCAGCGTGCGCCGCTGGGCTGCCGACCCGATGGACGACGGGATGATCATCTCTTCTTGTGGGGCAGCGCGTGAAAGAATCCAGGCGCCAAAAAACCCCATCACAATCGCCGTGATCACCAGTCCGGTAATCATGCCCGTGCCCATGGAGTAAATCATGGTAGACACCAGGTTAATGATCACGATCAGGGCCACGGAGACGACAATCGAAGAAAACGCATCCGACCACTTTTTCAGCGATTCCAGGTCGCGCTCGTAGGCATTGTCGTACACATTCGCCTGCACCTCCGCTTCACGGGCCAGGAAAGCGGGCAAAGGCTCGCCAGAGCGCATCGCGTCGGACAGGCGCAGCAGGAAGCTTTTGATCTCGTCGGAGGGCGCTTTATCGGCCACCGTACGGCACGCTTCCGGGTAGTCGAAGCGGAGTTCTTTGACCAGCAAGTTGATGGCGACAAAATAGTTCGCCGCCGGGGAGCCGGACTCGGCGGCCAGTTCAAACGTTTTACTGCGCGAAATACCGGCAGCGGCCGTCGCCGACATATACGTCAACTGGTAGAACTGGTCAAAAGCCGTCACGTCCTTGAACTTATAAGAGTTTTTGGCGATGGGCTTCGGCAAGGATTTGGAAGAAGTCATCAAAACCACGCACTCCTTTTTCTTTATGCAGCCGTTGAAAAACGGTGGCCCGGCGTTTCAATTCGGTATAAATCATTTTGCGCTTTTGGGGTGGAATGCCCCGCCTCATGGCAATGCGCTCTTCTAGCAAGAAGCTGTTCATGTAGCCGGGAAACTCGAACGTGTCATTGGCCGGGTTCCAGCGAAACGCTTCCAGGAAGGAGAAACTTTCTGTATACGGGTCATAGCCGATGATTTCATTGATGCTGAGGATACGGCGGGCCATTTTTTTGTCGGCCAGGCGCACGGCCGATTGCACGACAGCGACGTTGAGGTTGTCTATGTAGGTCTTGGGCACGTTGATGGGGTCGCCGGTGAGACGTTGGATCAGTTTTTCGACAGATGCGGCGTGGAAGGTAGACATAACGCCATGACCGGTCTGCATGGCCTGGAAAGCGATGCGCCCCTCTTCGCCACGAATCTCACCGATGATGATGCGATCCGGCCGCTGCCGCAGCGCCGCTCTGAGTAGATCAAACATGCCCACGCTGCCACCCGCAGACTCGCGCCCCATATCGCGGGTAACTTCGCGAATCCAATTCTTGTGAGGGACCATCACTTCAGGAGTGTCTTCGATGGTGATGACTTTGGCTTCCGGCAAAATGAAGGTGTTGATGGCGTTCAACGTCGTCGTTTTGCCGGAGGCTGTGGCCCCGACAACAAAGACGTTCATCCCCTCCTCCATGATGAGCGAAAGGTAGGCGGCCATGGTGTAGTCCAGTGTGCCAAATTCGATGAGTTCCAGGATGCTGGTGGTGGAACCGCCAAATTTACGGATGGTAAAGTTGCTGCCGCGTTTGGAGATTTCACGGCCGTACACGATGTTAATACGTGACCCATCCGGCAGCACGGCGTCCACGATGGGGTTGCGCACCGTGACCGGGCTTTTGATCCATTCGCCCAACCAGACGGCGAAATCGTCGAGTTGGTCCAGGGTTTCAAAGCTGATGGTGGTTTGCAGGCTTTTGAAAATTTTGTGTTCCACAAAGATAGCCCCAACGCCGCTGCAACTAATGTCTTCAATGTAGGGGTCCAGCAGCAAAGGCTGCAAAGGTCCCAGCCCGACTTTGTCGCGCAGGACGCGGTAGCGCACGCCTTCCAGTTGTTGTGCAGTAACATAAATAGGGTCGGTTTTGCTTTTTTTGGCGGCGGCTTTGGCGGAGGAAGTACGGCCGTTCCCGTTGCCATTTCCATTTACCTGCGGCAGTTCCGTTGTGCAAATCTGATCAAGCAGCTTCAGCAGTATCTGCTTCTTCTCTTCTTCGTCTACAACTTCCCCAATGTCTTCGGCCCATTCCACCAGGCGCTCATCAACCTTTAGCATCACCTCATCCAGGTTTACCATCACCGTCGGCTCAATGGAGACGTAATGGTCGCGGGCAGCCACAGCGTCGGGGTAAATGTGGACATACAGACCGCCGTCAATGGGGTAAATAAGATTGCGCCGCTCCAACAGTTGCAGCTTGCGTGTCAGCTTGGGGTAATACATGGGAATCCCAATATCGCCCAAAGGAACATGGTGCAAATAATCCGCCAGGAAATCCGCCTGTTCGCACGCATCGCGCAGCGGCGGCGGCAGCACCAGTTGCAGGCTGCACCCCACACCGTGGTCGCACTGGGCGCCACCTGTC
>CALFEW010000743.1 GCA_937958365.1 uncultured Chloroflexota bacterium
CGAACGCCATTATCGCCTGGAGATAACCGTACCGGAGACGTGGATAAGTCAGGCACAGTATCCCCTGCTGATCGATCCCCTCGTCAGCGGTTTGCTGCGCCTGGAGCAGGCCGCGCCAGCCCATGATCAACAAAGCGTAGAAGTGGCTTATAACCCAGATGACGACGAATACCTGCTGGTGTGGCAGGATTACCGCAACGGGACAGATTGGGGTATTTACGGACAACGTGTAAGCGCTGAGGGCGCCTTGTTGGGTGAAAACTTTGTGATTGCAGACGGTCTCTACAACCAGCTTGAACCGCATTTGGCTTATGGTAGCGGGGCCTACCTGGTTACCTGGCGGCACTATCCCAGCGCATCTACCACATACTATTATCCTTTGTGGGAAATCGTCACAGGTGATGGCGAAGTCCTGGAGATGGTTGCTGGCGACATTGAGATTAATCCTACAGAACAAAGAACGCCCACCGACGTTATATACAACAGTATGTCAAGCCAGTTCCTGGTGTTGTGGCAGGATCTGGCTACCGGATACTGGAATGTTTGGGGACAACACGTGACGCCAACGGGGGCGCCTGTATCGTTGCCCATACAAATCTCTACTCTCAATACCAAACATGAAGACGCTGCTGCCGGAGCTTATAACCCGGTAACCAATGAATATCTCATTGTCTGGCGCTATCGCAGTTCTCCCAGCGCGAATGGCGATGTTCGTGGCCGAAGAGTAACGGGCGGCGGCGTGGTGAGCAGTGAGACCATTCAGATTGGCATAGGAACAGCCAGACAGGAAGCGCCGGACGTGGCTTATGCAGCCGCCGCAGGTAAATACGCGGTGATCTGGCAAGATGATCGCTACGCTGGGACAAATGGGTACGATATTTATGGGCGCCTGGTAAATTCCAATGGAAGTCTCACCGGTAACAGCGAGTACGTCATCGCGGCTAATCCTGCCGTAGAACAGAATGCCCGGTTAGCTCCTGGCTTAAACGGTCAGCTGCTTGTGGTCTGGCAACAGGAGAATGGGACGGCTGCCAAAGAGGATCCCCGGGCTCTCGGCTCCGACTTGTCTGGCCGATTTCTTGGGGCTAATGGGTTACCTTCCGGCAACCCCCTGACGATTTTAACGACAGAGGGAAACCAACAGGAACCCGTGCTGGCGGTCAATGAAGCAGGCGACTTCCTCTTGGCCTGGCAAGGTGACCAAAGAGGGACCCAGGACATTTACGGGGGGCTGCGCCTGGCTGATGGTCAGTGGCAGGGCGATTGGCTGGCTCACCCGGCGCAGGGAAGCCAGGAGCATCCTCAAGCAGTGTATAACCCGGATGGAGACGAGTATCTGGTTGTCTGGCAGGATTATCGCAGCGGCGTAAACTGGAATGTTTATGGCCAGCGCGTGAGCGCCAGCGGTCAGTTGTTGGGGGCAAATATAGCCATCGCTATAGTACGTTCAAGTGAGGAGAGCTTAAACCACCAACTGGAACCCCGAATTGCCTATGGAGACAATATCTATCTGGTAGTCTGGCAGCAGTATGTCTCTTCCAGCAGCTACAAAATAGTGGGGCAGAGAATCTCGGCTTTGGGCGAACTGGTAGGCACAACTTTATCGTTTAACCGGTTCGATGAATCACCGAAAGAACAGCCAACAGATCTCCTTTACAACACAACAGCCCACCAATTCCTTGTCTTGTCCCAATATGAAGAAAATGAGGATTGGAATATTTGGGGTTGGCCAGTTTCACCAGCCGGCATTGTAGGAACGCCTTTACAGATCACCTCAGCGACTGCCTCGGAAACCAACGCCGTCGGCGACTACAACGTGGATGATGACCAGTATCTGGTCGTCTATGAGCTGCCAGGTTTATCGTTCAACCATGACTTGCAGGGGCGACGGATAAACGGCAATGGCACGGTTATCACAACAGATGCAATTGCCATCACCAGCGGCGCCGCCGATGAGCGGGCGGCCGATGTGGTTTATTTGCCTTCAGCCAGGGAATACGTCGTTGTCTGGCAGGGCACCGTTGGGCCTCTGGTAGGTAACTACAACATTTACGGCCGTCTTATTACCGATGATGGCGCCTTGGACGGTGAAATTTATACCGTTGCCGCCGAATCAACTGAAGAAAGGCTGCCGCGCCTTGCCTTGGACAACAATACGGGGGCTGTTCTTGTGTGGCAAAGGGACACAGACGAGAAGACAGGTTTTGACCTGTACGGCCGTCGCCTGGGCAGCGATGGCCAACCCGTGGGTAGCAATTTTGTCTTTCTTTCAGCCCCCGGTAACCAGGAACGGCCAGTGCTGGCTAATAACAACGGCGGCACAAATCTGGTCGTCTGGCAAGACGAACAGACAGATGGGCGAGACCTGTACGCAGCTTTGCTGCGACCAGACGAACTTATCACAGGTCTGGTCGTGAGCAGCAGCAGCCCGACAGTCTGGGGCGAAAGCACATTGCTAGATTCTACGATCACGGGCGGCAACAACGTTGCCTATGTCTGGGATTTTGGCGATGGCAGCCCCGCCGAAAATGAGCCAAAGGCGAAACATTTGTATGTGGCGCCTGGCGTCTACACAGCCACGGTCACAGCCAGCAATGAGGTAAGTCAGGTCACAGCCAGCACAACGGTTATCGTGGCCGAAACGATTACCGGGTTACAGGTTGTTAACGACAGCCCCACTCTTTTGGGCACAGCCACAACACTGACGGCAACTGTTACTGCCGGCAGTGACGTGAGTTATACCTGGGATTGGGGAGATGGTACTTCCCCGGCCACAAGCAGCGCAGTTGTTTCGCACACCTATCCAGTCCTTGGTTACTACACGGCGACCGTCCGGGCAGAAAACGCCGTCTCGCAACAAGAAGCCTCAACCATGGTGACCGCCTACGTCACCGTAACGGCCGCGTTTACCGCAACCCCCCGCGTCGGCGTTGCGCCTCTGACGGTAACGTTTAGCAGTCTTTCTAACGGGGCTACCGGCTACCAGTGGGATTTAGGCGACGGGGCAATCGCAACGGCGCCCGATCTGACTCACGTTTATAGCCAAACCGGGCGCTACACCGTCACGCTGACGGCAACCGGGCCGGGCGGGGCCGATGCATCCGTTCAACCTGACTATATTACTGTTTTTCCCACCTGGCAGTTCATCTCGACAGATGTGACGCCGCCCGCCAGGGGTGAATACGGCCTGGCCTACGACAGTGAGCACGACGTCGTCATCCTCTACGGCGGCAGCGCCAATGGCTGGCCATACGAAAACAGTACCTGGGAATTTGACGGGGTAGATTGGACGCCGGCTACGACTACTCATCGCCCGAATGCGGTGTACGGCATGAGCATGGTCTACGACAGCAGCCGTCAAAACGTCATGCTGTTCGGCGGCAGCAACAGCAGCGACGACGCACTGGCAGAGACCTGGACTTATTCCGGCACAGAGTGGACTCAATTGACGCTGGTCACGTCTCCCCCGGCGCGGACCAACACCGCCATTGTGTATAGCAACAACTCCCAAACAGTTTACCTTTTTGGCGGGCATTCCACTACCACATATTACAACGATTTATGGCAGTTTGATGGCAGCGCCTGGAGCCAGGTTCTGGTGAACGGGGAATCTCCGCCGGCGCGAACGCTGCATGGACTAGCGTATGACAGCCACAATCATACGCTGCTGCTATTTGGGGGTCGCAGCGCCGCCGGCGCGCAGTTGGCCGATACCTGGATTTTTGAGTTCGCCACCCACACCTGGCGGGAAGTAGTGGCTAGTGGACCGGGGGGTAGACAGGCGCACGCCCTGATCTATGACCCGGCTCAAGATGCAGTTGTGCTGGTGGGTGGGGTGACAGACGACGGTGATACGTGGCTGAACGATACCTGGCATTTTCAAAACGAAGTTTGGCTCGCTGGTGATCCGGCGCCGACAACGTCTGGAATTGCCTACCACAAATTGATATATGACAGCGCTGAGAATGCCTGCCTCTTATTTGCCAATGGTGAGACCTGGCAATATCGATAAAGCTACGGCGTCCGCGTTTGGTGATCTGACCGGTTACGCTATTCATCGACAAATAAAAGAGATTCAATCATGACAATACGAGCCAAAACCTATGCCCAAGTTTATGGTAGGAGAATCCAGGCTGGTGCTTTGAGCATTATGCTTAGTCTCATTGCCTTATTAAGTCTCTTGAGTTCGCTAAACTGGACCACCGGTGTAATCCGAGCAGAAAGCGAACAAACACTCAAAAAAGCTGCGCTGGCTGTGGGGATGAAGCAAAAAGAAAGCAGCCCTTTCCCCCAGGGACAAACGGTGGATCCATTTGACCCAATGGTCATTGATGGACACTTTATGCCCGCAGTTCTGCCACCCGCCCAGACCTCTCCCGATCCCATTACGGTCACCACCGAGATAGACGGGCTTCATGACGATGGCCTGTGCGGTTTGCGGGAAGCCGTTATCGCCGCTAATACCAATCAGGCGGTTTATGGCTGCCCTGCGGGCAGCAGCACGGCCGTGGACAGGATTATCGTCATTACCGGCACGTACGTGTTAACCGAAACCGGAGTCAACGAAAATGCCGCCTACAGCGGCGATCTGGACATCGCTGGTTCGCTAACCCTTCAGGGAGCGGGCCAGAATGCGGTCATCATTGACGGGAATGCCACCGACCGAGTCTTTGACATCTCGGGCAACATTACCGTCACCATCACCGGCTTGACGATTCAGAACGGCAATGCGTTAACCGAGACCGATGGTGGAGGATTAAAAAATGGCTCCGGTAGTATCCTCATCTTAGACCATAGTATTGTGAGGGATAATCAGGCAAAAAATGGCGGCGGCATTTTTAACGAAGGTGTGTTAACGGTTACAGATACGCTTATTGCCCATAATCATGCAGATAGGGACGGTGGTGGTTTAAGAAACCAGAATGTACAGGTTTTAGTCAATGTTGAAATCAGGGAAAATGAGGCGACTTCAAGCGGTGGTGGTATTTCTTCTGATAACGGTAAAGTGACGTTAGTCGACAGTAATGTAGACAAAAATGTGGCAGCCGCAGATGGCGGCGGCATTTTCTTGTGGGGCGGCTCTTTGACGGCAACCAACGCTGAATTCACTAATAATCGGAGTGGCGAAGAGGGAGGCGGCTTTTATGGCGAC
>CALFEW010000744.1 GCA_937958365.1 uncultured Chloroflexota bacterium
TGGAAATCACGCTGGAACCGCAGGAATCGGTTGACCTGGTGGTTACGGTAACGGCCCCGGCCGGCGCTGCGAATGGGGAGGTGGATACGGCCGTACTCACCGCCACCTCCAACACCTACGGCGAATCGTTCGTCGCCCTAGACCTTACCACCACGGCGCAGTATTACCGGCTCTTCCTGCCTGTGATCGCTAAACCCTGATCAGGATGGTTCGTGAACCGCTCTGGTTCACAAACCATCTCCTAAAATGTATGAAGCGTGATGCGTGAACTTTCTTCACGCATCACGCTTCTTTTTTGTGTACGAGTCCGTTGACGGCAGGGCTGGCGCGGAAACCGACTTTACGCCAGCGTGGAACCCATTTTACCAAGCTGTTCCACCTTGCGGTTGCTCTTTAACAGCCTAAACAGCTTGAACGCTATCTCCAAAATCGCCACGACCAGCATGATGGCTAACACAGATTTGGCTCCCATGGTAAAAAACGGGACGATGGAAATGGCTTCCAGACTAAAGGTGCGATAGGTCACGTATAACCCAAACAGTAAAACGCCCAATTCCAACCAGCGGGTTACGGGATTCCAGCGGCCCTGGGCGACAACGGCCGTTTTCAACACCACATCCAACAGCAAAGAGATGGTAAACAAGGGAATTAACCGAAGGAACTCGGTCGTAAACAGGACAAAAATCCCTGAACCTTCCTCGCCAAACCCGGCACTACCAAACCAGTTTGGAAAGAAATTCAGCCAGGAGATAAAGGCAATGGCAAAAATGATGCCTACGACCATCTCTCCACGGTCAATGCGGTTGGGGTCTTTGACTGGCGGCAGTTGGTAGGGGTCCCACGTTTTGGTCTGTTTTTCTGGTAGCTCCAGCGACCCACCGGCCGCGCGTTCAATAAGCGCAAAAATCAACGTTACAATTCCTGCGTTGATGATAACTGCCCGGCCGAAAGAATAGATAGACGACAGCACTTTGTCGCCAAACTCCGCGCCACTGCCCTGCCACAAAATAAAACCCAGTCCGAGTAGATGTATCACGCCAATAACGATGAGCGTAATGGTGACGACGATCTTATACGTTGGAAAAAGCTTCGGACCGATCAAGAATTCGACCGGATGGTATTGGGCGGCAATTTCTTCGGGATGACCAAATTCACGCAGTACCTCGGCTGTTATCTTGGGGGTTGGTTCACCATTGCTTTGCTCATCGAGCGAGTCCAACAGCAGGGATCGCAGTTCCATCTCAATATCCGACCGCATCTTGCGCGGTAAATGCTCGCCAACTTCATGAACGTACCGATCAATCATTTCATTTGTGTCCATTTGCTTTCTCCTTCGGTCATGCCCAGTAGCCTGTTCATGACCGCCACCAACGACTGCCATTCCTGGATAAGATTGGCAAATATCGTTTCACCTTCCTGACTCATTTTGTAATAGCGTCGTGGGCGGGTATCGTCTACTACCTGCCAGTCGCTTTCCAGCAAACCCTGGGATTCCAGGCGGCGCAACAAGGGGTACAGCGTGCCTTCGTTGATTTCCATGCCAAGTTCATCCAACGACTGCTTGAGCGAGTAGCCGTATTGTTCGTCTTGCAACTGGCTTAACACGGCCAGCATCAGCACGCCACGGCGCAGCTCAAGAAGAAGTTTTTCATACATTGCTTCTTTTTCATGATTGGTTGCCATGCGTCGCATTATACTGTATATGATACAGTATTGTCAATAACAGAATACTGCTGGTTTGGTAACGGCCGTCCGTTAGCCCATCCCACCTTTATTCCAGTACCCATAACCCGAAGTCCGTATACCGTATTCCGCAGATAGCACCCTACGGAATACGGTATACGGATTACCGAATACGGATACCAGGCCATGCTTCACAAGTCGCCGATTTTGCTGTTGTTGGAAAGGATGGGGGGATTTGGGGAAAACGGCCGTACACAGACATTGCCAGAAACCCGGCAATAAAATCGGCGGCCTGGAACAGGGCGGTCCAGGCGCACCTGGGCCAACAATGTTTCTACGACTGGATTACGGCGCTCTGTTCCGACCGGCCGCCCATTCCACCGCAAAAATGCGCTTAAAATCCGCTATCGCCTGTTCATCTTCTGTGCCGATGCTGTATTCAGTCAACCCCCAGGTCTCATTGAAGGCGCTGTAGTGCAAATTTTGGCTGCCCACAATGAGGAGTTCATCATCAATTAACACCACTTTGGGATGCATCGGGCCGTTATAAAAGCGGACTTCCACCTGATCTTCTAAGCCCAATTCTTGCACGCGCGCCAAAAAAGCGTCTAGCGCCACATTGTTTTCAATGCCTTCAAAGGGGCCGGGCTTCACCAAAATCCGCAAATGAGCGCCGTTTTGAACCGCCTGTAGCAGCGCATCTTTATAGATAGGCGCTTCATCCACGTCGCAGACGTTGAATAAAACGTTCAGGTTACAGATCATATTCAACGAAAACATGACGTGAACAATGTCCACCGTTTCCTGAGCGGCGGCGATGACCGCCGCTGTTTGTTCGTCCGCCAGGTCGTGCTCTCGTGAGCGGTACATCGAAAATGCGGCGCTGTCGTGGTCTGCCTGGTAAAACTTCAGCACTTCGGGCACATGATCCGCCTCGACGGTGTAGTCAAAGCAGGTGATTTGCCAGGGCAGCCCCAGTGGTGGATTGAGGTCGAGGCACACACGGCCGTCGGCGCCCTGCCACATATCATCAAACATCCGCAAGGTTGCCTGGGCCACAGGCCCGGTCATTTGCAAACCCAGGTCAAACCGGTCGCCACCTCGGCCGGACGGATGGTCGGCTGGAAAATGATCGGCCGTCATGTTGTAACCGACGGTCACGGCCGTTTTCCCATCCACCACCATCGCTTTGACATGGCTGTGCGGCAGATTGCCCTCAAAATCGGCTACTTCCAGCCGCCAGCCCAGTTCCTCGTCCACCATGGTATCAATGCCCGCCTGGCGCAGATCGTCGAGCAGCGTCCAGAGCTGGCCCGACGTTTCGCCCAGCGCCAGCTCTGGCGGATTGCCCAGCATGATGCGTACCGTCAGGCCACGCGGATACTGTTCCGGGTGCGCCTGCAAGTTGCGGTACAAATCGGCGACGGCCGTGGCAATCACACTGCCGGGGCTGCCGCCTGCCATCGGCGCACCATACCACATCGTAGTAAACAACACTTCAAATTGCGCCCCGCGAATCAACTCCGCCATCACGTCAAAAGCGCCGTTGGGCGTTGGCGGTTCGGGCAGACCGTACTCCGGTTTGGGATTGGGCGTGATGAGGAACTGATCATAGCGGTTATGGCAGAACGGTACGGGATCCGCAGGCGGCGCAACCGTTTCTTGCCGGGCCAGATCATACAAAATCTTGCCCAGTCGTGATAAGTCGGCTGTGTCGCAAGTGTAGGGGACAAAGCTGGCGGTCTGCAACCCCGCGTCGCCGGCCCAGGCCAGATGCAAACTGCCGTCACCTGCTGCCGCCAGGGCGGGCTGCGCCTGTGGGGCGCTGCGCCCGATGATGGCCGGTGTTGTCCAACCAGCGGCCGTTTGCACGCTTTCGACCAATAAACTGCCGGGGCGAACGACATTGTTGGCGTTCAACACCTGGCTGCCAAACCAGACGGCATGAAGTTGGCCTTGTGCATCTATCGCC
>CALFEW010000745.1 GCA_937958365.1 uncultured Chloroflexota bacterium
CGCTCTCAAATCCAAACGCCAGAACTGACGCCACTCGATAGGGCAAATATTTTTATGCACGTAAACCAGGGCGGGAATTGTGTACAACGGCATAGCTAAGACGCGCGCCCAGGCTGTGCCCAGTCCCCCGAAGCGAGGCACTAAAAGCAGACTGATTATAATGTTGCCCGTCATACTCAATAAAGCAAATAAGGCCATCATTCGTTGTTTATTCGCCACAATCAGTAAGCGAGAATTGGGCACGTTGACGGCCGAAATAAAGAAAGCCCAGATTAGTACACTTAGAATTGGCCCTGCCTCGGCATATTCGGGCCCAAAAACAGTGGTGATGATAGGCGTGCCAAATAACGAAATACCGAGAGCCAGGGGGAAGCTGATCAACAATAACGACTTCATAGACTGGCTGTAAACGGTTTGCAGTTTGTCCTGGCCGAAATAAAAAGCGCGGGAGATAACCGGGAAAATTGCCAATTGAAAGCTGCGGCTTAAAAACAGCATCATAGTCAAAATCGTGGCGGCTGTGCCGTAAACTCCCACCTCATTAACCGGTCGGAACAGCGATAAGATCACGTCGTCAAATTGATATTCCACGACAAGGATGAAGGAAACAACCGTCAACGGAACAGCAATCTTTAAGTTTTCCAACCAGAAGCCAAAATCCATGCGCCAGCTAAACGGCCGTAAATCGGGATGTCGGTGGGTAAGCCAGGCGTTTGTAAACAATTCGGCGATGCTTCCCAACAAAAAGAAATAGGCAATAGGGATAAGAGAAGAGCCTTGCCATAAAACACCGATACCCCCTGCCAGCCGTACGAAACTATAAAAAAACATAACGACAGAAAACGCTTTCATGTCTTCAAAGGAAACCCAAACTGCCTGATAAATATTGCTCAGGCTGGCAGGAACAATGCTGGCGGTCATTATCAGGATGAGATATCTGCTTTCTGGGGTGTAGGGGAACAGAGGAAGTAGAAAAGCCATGCAGACCCAGGCAAAAACAGCCAGCAGCACACGCAAAACCAGGAAATTGCTGAGGTGACGCTTAGCCGTACCGCGATTCTTGGATACTTCACGGATGAACAGCTGATCTAGTCCCCACAATGAAAGCGTAAGTAAGATGCTGCTGTAGGTATTGGCAAGTTTAAATGAGCCGGCATCTTCTGCTGTTAAGAGGCGCGCCACCAGGATAAAGATCAGGGTTTGCCCCAGACGCTGGCTTATTCCGGTGACGAAGTTGAGGGCTGAGTTTTGTAAGACGAGGCGGCGAGTACTCATGACGAGGTCGCTTTGGCGTAAATAGTCATATCTGTGGCACGGCCGTTTCGGTTCAACCGCCTGAAATAAGGCGCGGTAATTACTGACCAAAAAGGCAGATAAGCCAGCTTCAAAATGAGCCGTCTGCGCCAGCTATCTGGCATCCGCCAGTTCAGCCAGGTATGAAAACTGGCTACCCAGGTATGATAAGTCGCCAAGAAATGCTGCCGCTCAACCAGGCTAAAGCCGGTTTGATTTAAAAGTAACGCCAGACTGTCGCCATGGAACAGATAGAGATGGCGCGGGGTATCGTAACCAATCCAGGCCGGACCAAAACGATCTGCCCATACGGCCGTTGGGTCAGGAATAGAAAAAACCAGCAACCCTCCCGGTTTAATCACCCGATGCGCTTCCTGCAAAATAGCGATTGGATAGTGCGTATGTTCCAAAACGTCCCATAACGTGACAACGTCAAAAGAATGCGCCGGTAAATTGCTGGCTAACAAGTCACCGGTAAAGACATCAAACCCAAAACGCGCCCGCGCATATTCGGCCGCTTCTGCCTGTATTTCCACTCCGGCTACAGACCAGCCAAATCGCTGCATTTCCGCCAGATAATTACCGGTAGCGCAGCCAACATCTAACAATCGCCCGATTTCTGCGCGCCGGTTCACGGCCTGGATGGAACGCCGCAAATTCCGGCGTCGTTTCCAGCGCATAAAAAACCACTTTTCATCCTCAATGGCCGGGCGGTAAGCGGCATAACGATCAGGATAATAATCGGTGATTGTTTCTATGGTAGGCCGGGGACTTAAAAACAAAAGGCCACAATCAGGGCAGCGTTGCCAGGCAAAGTCTCCTGGTAATTGGAACCACCAATCCTGCCGATCAAACAGCTTTTCTGGCGTGGTGGTGTGCCCAAAGGGGCAGGTGATGGTTTCAGTTGTTTCCATTGTCCGGGGTTCAGGGATGGGCAAACGGGGCTGTATGTGTTTAATCTGCGCTGCTCCCCCAATTTAAAATTTGGGTCTTTTTTCAGGGCCAGCCTTGGTTATGCCATGCCACAAACCCAACCAATACGCTCGGATTGAGTCAAAACGGCCGTCACGCAGCAGGCGGAAGGTGGTCCGTACGGCGCTGGCCGCCCGCCAGGGGACGACGACGAACCAGCGAGAGCGCATACCCACGTTTTTGCGATAAAACTGCACGCCAGAACGCGCCATCCAATAGCGTTCGGCCGGGCTACCGCTGCCGCCACTGCTGATCGAGACCTTGTGCCACATGGTAGCTTTAGGGGCCAAACGCAGGCGAAAACCAGCTTCCTGTACACGACGGGAAAAATCCCGATCTTCATAATAAAGGAAAAAATCTTCGTCGGGTAAACCGACGGCTTCAAATAGTGTGCGTCTGAGTAAAACGGCGCAGAAGGGGGCATCGTCAATGTCTACAGCTTCTTCCCACTGTCCCTCATCTATTTGCTTTTCGCCGGGACGTTCTACTTCGTAATTCCATTTGTTTTCCCAACCGCCGACGCTCCAAATACGATTAGGCTCGCTGGCGTAATAGATTTTGGGCATTGTTAGGCCGATGTTTTCAGACTGTTCGGCTTCTTTGATCAATTCAGTGATGCAGTTGGGGGCCAACAACGTGTCGTTGTTGAGCAAGAAAACGAAGTTGAAATCACGCTCTAAGGCGCGGCGAAATCCCTTATTGTAGCCTCGGGTTGGTCCTAGATTTTCGGGCAAATCGAGGATTTCTACTTGCGGGTAGGTTTCTGATACTCGTTTCACCGTGTTGTCGGTGGAGCCATTGTTGACAACCAGAATAGAAAGAGGCTGGTAATCCTGATTTATAATTGTTTCCAGGCAGGCCAGTGTATCGTCAACCTGGTTCCAGACAGTGACGATGACGCAAACAGGTTCAGCCATGCGTTGCTCCTTCAAGCCAATAGATTGACAACTGGTCGCCGAAATGGGTTCGGCGACCAGCCAGGCAAGTAATATAACGATCACCCGGCGAACTGGCAAGCGGGGCGAATGAGGGGTAGAACGGCCGTTACCCTAACGTATGCTTAGCGGCAAGTAAACGCGGGATGGGAAAAACTGACCAAGAACTTGCCAGTACATCACCTGTGCTTTCTCCGGTTCTTGCAAGACCAGGTTCTCTTGTTCATACGGTGATGCCGCTTCGAGCTGGTAAAGTTCATCCGCCTGTGGCGTTAGCAGGTGGGCAATATATTTCCAATTGTCCTGACGCACCGAGCGCAAATCATCTGGCGGCGAGACCCAGTAGAGTGGACTGGCGGGGTTACGAATGGCGTCCACTTCACTATAAATCGCCCGGGTAGGCGTAACCGTTTGCCCGGAGATGAGCGGCCGTAAGGAAATGGCTTGTATCGAGGTTGTCGGCGTGATGTCGGTATAGTCGAGAATGGTGGGCATGAGATCCATGCTTTGAACGGCCGTGCTAATCTGCAAACCAGGGGTAATAACGCCGGAATAACGCATCAGCAAGGGAACTTGTACCACTTCTTCATACAAAGAACCGGCGTGCGACCATTCGCCATGTTCGCCAAACATCTCGCCATGATCGGCGGTAACAACCAGAAGCGTATTGTCTAATAAACCAAGGCTTTCCAGTTTATCGAGCAGCATGCCCAATTGAGCGTCCCAGTAAGTGATTTCGCCATCATACAGAGCCAACAAATGCTCTACGTCTCTGGCTGAAAGGACAAGTTCGCCCGATTTGGCCGTCTCGCCATGACCAAATATCTCGGCCGTCACTGTGCCCGTGTATGTTGGGTCGTACAGAATGTCGTAAGGAGCCGGTGGGTCGTACCAGGTATGAGGATCAAAGTAGTAAGCAAAAAGATACAAAGGTTGTGTGCCGCTTATGGTTGAAGTCCAGGTTGTATCGAGCCAATTGAAGATGTAACTGTTTAGCGTTTCAGTCAGAATGGATTCTTCTTGCTTGGGAATACCTGTCATCACACCATCGTCGTAATGATCGAAGCCCTGGCTAAAGCCGAGGTT
>CALFEW010000746.1 GCA_937958365.1 uncultured Chloroflexota bacterium
TCTTCGGCCGGAATGCCGGTGATGTTCTCGATCTCTTCGGCAACGTCGTCAGGCAGGGCGGCCGGTAGATCGATTTTGTTGACAACGGGAATGATTTCCAGGTCAGCCTCAACCGCCAGGTAAAGGTTAGCCAGGGTCTGGGCTTCAATGCCCTGAGTAGCGTCTACGACGAGGATGGCCCCTTCACAACTCAACAACGCCCGGCTGACTTCGTAACCAAAGTCCACGTGGCCGGGGGTGTCAATGAGGTTCATTTCATACGTCTGTCCATCTTTGGCGGTGTAGCTCATGCGCACGGCCGAAGCTTTGATGGTGACGCCTTTTTCGCGTTCCAGGTCCATGTTGTCCAGGACCTGTTCTTGCATTTCTCGATCCGATATGGTGCCGGTCGCCTGTAACATGCGATCGGCCAGGGTGGACTTGCCGTGATCGATGTGGGCAATGATACAAAAGTTACGAATATAGCTCTGATTCATGCCGCCAAGTATAACAAATTGGCGCAGTAAAGGGTAAATTGGACAAGGGCGGATTCGTCATCCGCCCCTACGCCCCTTGATAATGATCAGGCGACAACCATTCGATCAGTCAGGCCCTGAACGAAGTCTTCCAGGTTTTGGTTGGTATTGCGTAAGAGAGACGGCCGTTGTGTCACCACCTGTGTTACGTCATCAGCCAAATCACTGCCACTATCTGTTACAACAACCATGCCGCTTCCGGCGTTGAGGGTTTTCAGCATCGTTTTAACGCGCGCGTCATGCCGTAAGACGTCACCATTTCTGCCACCGGACGGCAAGATGAGCCAGCAGTCCTGTTCAAAGTCAATGGGTTTGTCTGCCAACGAAAAATCTGCTTTTAAGGCTACCCCTTGACGACTAAACACCAGGCCATCAAACAAGCTGACGCTTTTTATCGGCAAGCCTGCCTGACGAAATTGATGTAGGAAGTAAATGACCTCAAGTTCGTCGAAGCCATCACCTATTAGGATATATGCCGGCGCCCTTTTCCTCTTCTTGTTACGATATGGTAACGACATAATTTTCCTCGTGTTGCTCACTTCTCACCAGAACGACCCTTGTTAGGTCCACGTTGTCGTTGATTAGTATCCGATTGAGCAAGAACCAGCCCCACTGGGGACGCAGAATCCATTCAAGTTGGCTCCAGCCAATACATTGCCAGAAGTTGTCGAAATCATGACGACAGCGGCGATTAAAACAAACAGAACCATGACCATCAAGAACAGTTTCGTATTTTTAGACATCGTAATTCTCCCTTTTTCCTTATGACTTCCCATTTTTTTGTTTTTGACTTTTCCTCACGTCCACAAACGAACGTACCAATACCTTACACAATTTCGGCCATTTTGTTCTTCAAATTAGCTATAAACTACCTTTAAATTAGCTGCAAAAAATGCAATTCTTGCGCCAAATGGGTTATCTGATCTATGATCTTCTCTGTATGATTCTGAGTGGGAGAAAATACTCATGGCACGAAGATTGATCGAAGCGGATGACGTGATTGAAGCTTTGCGAGTATGGCATGGCAACGAGACTCAGAATTGGCCGCTGGCACATTTGCGTATTGGGCTGGAAGCGACCCGAAATGAGGAGGCTTTTAGCAGCCTGGCCGAAGGGGGGCCGTCTGCGCAAAATCGGGCGATTCTGAGTTGGGGGTTGGCTGTGCTGCGTTCGGTTTCCCCTGAAGCAGAGGATTTGTTGCGGGAGCGGTTTGAGCACCGGCGAGACGTTTTGGCGGTGGCGAATCGTCTGAACGTGTCTGAATCTAGTATTTACTACCGGCAGCGTCAGGCGCTCAATCAATTAACAGACATTTTGAACAGCCTGGAGGAGAGCAGCGCCATAAACTGGCGTGAACGCATGATCAGCCGGCTGGAACTGCCTTCTTACTTCAAATTAGTTGGCGTTGAACAGGCGCGCCAGGCTTTGTTGGCGGCGCTTGCTGCGGACAGCGAACATTTTATTATTTCGATTGATGGCCTGGGCGGGATGGGTAAAACAGCCCTGGCGGATCAGGTGACTCGTGACGTGGTTGAAGCAATGCAATTTGATGAGATTGCCTGGACGACTGCAAAACAAACCCATCTTTCAACATTGGGACGTTTGAAGGTGGAGAGTGGACGGCCGTCTCTGACATTCCCCTTGTTGATTGACAAACTGGCCGATCAGTTCGAGATTCCTATGGGTTCCTTCACGTCTCAGTTGCAGCGACAGAAAATTACCAAACAATACCTGCGCGAACGCGCCTGTCTGGTGGTCATTGATAACCTTGAAACCGTCGCCGACTATCGCAGCCTCCTGCCATTTCTCAGAAAATGGACCAATCCCAGTAAATTTTTGCTCACGTCACGCTTTCGTCTTTTGGATGAGGCTGATGTATTTTCGCTTTCTCAAAAAGAATTGACGGCCGAGGCGGCCTTTGAACTCATCCGGCAGGAAGCGGGGCGAACCGGCTTTACATCTCTGGCAGCTTCCGACGAAGCCGAATTAAAACAGATTTTTGATGCTGTTGGCGGCAATCCGCTGGCTTTAAAGCTTATTGTGGGTCAACTTAAATTCCGTTCCTTGCCGCGGGTTCTCAGTCGGTTTGAACAGGATAGCGGTGAGCAAAATAGAGATGAATTATTTGAATACATCTATCGGGAAATTTGGGAGACCCTTCAAGATGACAGCAAGATGACGTTGTTGGCGCTAACTCAGGCGGGAACCACCGGTTTTACCTTTGAGCATCTGGTTGACGTTTCTGGTTTGAATGAATCTGTGGTGGATGGTTGTCTGGAAAAATTGATCTTGTTATCACTTGTTGACATCGGTGGCAATCTGGTGGAACGACGTTATCGGCTGCACCGCCTGACAGAGGTCTTTCTGCTGAAGATGTTTGACGCAGAATGACAGCCATAGTGAAGGATCAGCGCAAGTGGACCGAGGTGTTGCGGCAGCAAAAGCTGGCGAATGCTGAGCGCTGGCTAAAAACCCTGGCCGAAAAAACAGACCTCAGCGAATTTATCCAAAGCGATTATGACAACTTGTTGCGTGCTTTGGAAACGTCACTTGAACGGCCCGACTCCTTTGATCTTGCCTACCAACTCATTCAAGCCTTGAATCCTGTTGTGTTTGACTATGCCGACTGGGATAGATGGCTCCATTACCTTCAGCAGGCGTTGCATACGGCTGAACTGCTTCAGCAGGGAAATGAAGAAGCGCACCTCTTGAATATGATAGCCAGCATCTTTGTGTATCAGGGAGACCTGGAGAAAGCTGAGATTTATTTCCAGAGGGGCGCGAAAAAATTCAAACAGAATGGCGATCAACCCAATTATGGCAGAACTTTAGGGAAATTGTCTGGCGTTTATGTCTTACAAGACAATTTGACTCTGAGCGAGAGTTTGTGCCGTCAGGCGTTGGATATTGCCTACGCTTCGCAAGACGATTTTGCTATTGGTCTGGCTTATTTGGATTTGTCTCACATTTATCTGAAGTCGCAGAACTGGCAAGATGGGTTGGTTGCTGCTGAAAAAGCGCATCGTATTTTTTCGGACACGGGTAATAAGCGTTCTAGCATTTCGGCTTTGCTAAATATTGTGATTTTTCAGGCGCAGTTGGGGAATTGGGACGAAGCAGAGAAGATTTTTGATGCATTAACGGCCGTTCTCGACGTTTCTGTCAATACTCCAGTGATGATCCAGGTTAAAAACAACTTCGGGATCGCCGCTTTTAACCAGGGAAATTACGCAAAAGCGGAAAAGCTGTGGCAGGAAGCGTTACAACTCAATTCTCAGGTACAAAACCCCATGGAAATGGCCGGTTTGTATAATAACCTGGGCATGGTGTATACAAAACTTGAAGAATGGGAA
>CALFEW010000747.1 GCA_937958365.1 uncultured Chloroflexota bacterium
AAATCATCGAAAAAATAGGCCAGGGCGGTATGGCTGTGGTGTATCTGGCCGAAGACCCCCAGATTGGTCGCCAGGTCGCCATCAAAATCATGAACACCCAGGCGCTGCAAGACGACGAATTGCGCGCCCGCTTTCGCCAGGAAGCCCAAACCATCGCCGCCCTCGACCATCCCTGCATTGTGCCCATCTATGACTCTGGCGAAGTGGACGGCGCGCCGTATCTGGTGATGCGCTACATGGCTGGCGGAACGCTGGACGACTGGCTGCACCGGGGGGCGCTGCCTCTGCCCACTATCCAGGAAATCATGGGACGGCTGGCCAGAGCGCTCGACGAGGCCCATCGCCACGATATCATCCACCGTGATTTGAAGCCGGGCAACGTTTTGTTTGACCAGCGGCGAGTAGCCTTTTTGTCGGACTTTGGCATTGTCAAACGGTTGAATGCTTCGGTTAACCTGACGCAACCGATGGGGCTGATTGGCACACCGGCGTACATGAGTCCAGAGCAAATATCGGGCGACACACAACTCGACGGCCGTTCCGACATCTATTCTCTCGGCGTCGTTTTGTTTGAGATGCTGACCGGGCAACGGCCGTTTCAGGGCCAGAACACCGCCGCCTTGATGCACGCCCACGTCTATGAACCCGTGCCGCCCCTGCACCAGTTTAACCCCAATGTGCCTTACGGCTGCCAACCTATCGTGGACAAAGCGATGGCGAAAAAACGCGAACAGCGCTTTGCCACCGCCGGCGATCTGGTTCGCGCGCTGGAACCCGTCGCCGCTGGTGCGCCGCCGATGGACTATACGCCGCCGACCATTAGTGTGCATCTCGTTCCCCCGCCGACCCCCGCTCCCGGCCTCTCCACCACCGAACGCCTGAAGCGCCAGATCAAACGCCTGCCGGTCTGGGCGCGGCTGCTGATTCTCAGTCTGGGGGTCATCGCCCTGGCGACCATCCTCTTTCGCGTCGTAGCCGATTCGCCTGACAATTCGGTTCCCACGCCCACAGAAATAGGACAGCTTGTGGAAGCTGGAGAAGTAGCGCTTCTACCGCCCATCAGCCCGCCACCGACCAACCCACCGGCAACGGCCACCTTACCGGCGGGCACGCTGGTGCTGGTGGACTGGGACGACAGCGCCATCTGGCAAAACGGCAGCGGCGAACTGGCTCGCATCCCCATTGATGGCCTCATCCCGTTTGTCGGCGCAGAACCGCAAACCTTGCAAAGCAACGCCGCCCCTCTGGAGCTGATTTTGCCGGATCGCACCCGGCTGCACCTGGACGCCAACACAACCCTGCAAATCAACCATGTGGCCGGTGTTGGCGAAGCGCCCGACACGGCCGTTACCCTGACAAACGGCCGTGTGGTCGCCCAACCATCCGGCCCAACCCTGCAAATTTTTGTGCCCCCAGGTTTTTACGCCGAGGCCCAGACGGGTATTGTGGGCGCAGAATTTGACGCCGCCCTGTCTCATTTTGCCGTAGATTGCCTGCAAGACGCCTGTTCCCTGGTTATTTCCGCCAACCAACGGCTGGACATGGCCGAAGGCGAAAGCCGCCTTGTGGAGCGCGATGTACTGGTGAATCCCGGCGGGGCGCGGTATGAGCGGTATATGGCCTGGGCTAACGCGCCGCTGCCCACGCTGACGTTAACGCCCGCGCCGGATACCGCTACGCCCAGCGCCACGCCGGTTCTCGTGACGCACGCGCCGCCGACGTCAAATTCGCCTGGTTCCAGGCAAAGCGTCGTGGAGATTGGGCAGTCGGTGCGCGGTGTGGCGCTGGACGCGGTGCGCCTGGGTGATGGACCGCGCGTGTTTGTCCTGGTGGGCGGCATCCACGCCGGTTATGCGCCCAACACCGTGCAACTGGCGAACGAACTCATCGAATATTTCCGCGCCAATCCAACGGCCGTGCCCGCCGACGTCACCCTCTACATCATCCCCAGCCTGAACCCGGACGCCGCCGACGCGACCAGCCGCCTGGCCGGACGGCTGAACGCCAACGGCGTGGACCTGAACCGCAACGCCGACTGCCGCTGGGTGGCCGATCCGGTGGTATTGGGCAGCGTAACCGCAGGGGCCGGTGGAACCTCGCCATTCTCTGAACCGGAATCACAGGCGCTGCGCAATTTTATCAACCAGCGGGAGCCAACGGCCGTTTTGCTTTTAGCGGCGCATGGGCTGGACTATGGCGTGGCCTCGCCGGGGGCGTGCATCAATTTCAGCCAGGTGTCCGTTTCGCTCTCCAAGCTGTACGGCCGTGCGACCGGCTACCGCTTCCCGGACAGCAACAACGATGGCCTGGTGCAAGCCGACCAGAGCCTGACGGGCGACCTGACCAACTGGCTGGACGGCATCGGCGTTCCGGCCATTGCCGTGCTGCTGCCCAAGTACGAGACGACGGATTTTGCCGTGAATCTGGCGGGGGTAACGGCCGTTCTCAACGATTATTCCGGCCCGGAAAGCAGTGAAAATGGCGCGGCCGCGCCGACGGCCGTGTGTGGTTCGGCCAGCATCGTCTGGCCGTCGGTGTATGAGCAGCACCGGGCGGCGCTGGGCTGCGCCGAAAATCAGGCGCAACGGCCGTCCAGCGCGACGCAGCGTTACGCCAATGGCCGCATGATCTGGCGCAGCGATACCAACGAGGTGTACGTTTTGTATGATGGCGGCTCGATGCAGACGTTTGTGGTGGCAACGGCCGTTGATTACGAGCAAACGAACATGCTCAAGGGTGCGTTTGGGCAGGTCTGGCAGACAAAACCCGGCGTCAGTACGCAGTTGGGGGAACCGCAAGAGGTTGAATACGCCATTAACGACATGGTTGCGCAAGATTTCGACGGCGGGGTGATGCTCAATTACACCGGCTCCGGCGGTGTCTACGTGCTGCTGACCGGGCAGAATCATTGGGAACTGGCCCAAGAGTAGCCTGTTCTCAGGTGGTCGCGCATAAATGGACCAATCCTTAACGGCTTTTCTGCGCGATCTGCGCCAAAACGTGAAAGGCGACGTACGCACCGACGCCATGAGCCGGGCGCTGTACAGCACCGACGCCAGCATCTACCAGGTGATGCCTTATGGTGTGTTTCTGCCGCGCACGATAGAGGATGTGGTAACGGCCGTTTCCCTGGCCGCCCAATACCACATCCCCATCCTGCCGCGCGGCGGCGGCAGCAGCCTGGCCGGGCAGGCCACCAACGCCGCCCTGGTCATAGATACCACGCGCCACCTGGACCGCATCCTCGAAGTGAACGCCGCCGAAAAATGGGTGCGCGCCGAGGCTGGCGTCGTCCTGGCGCAGCTTAACGCCCACCTGAAACCGCATGGCCTGAAATATGGCCCGGACCCGGCCAGCGCCAATCGGGCGGTACTGGGCGGCGTGGTGGGCAACAATTCCTCCGGCTCCCACTCGATTTTGTACGGCATGTCGGCCGACCATGTGCTGGCAGCGCAAGTCATTCTGGCCGATGGCTCATTGGCCGAATTTGCCCCTGGGAGCGCGGACGTCCCGTCCGCCCTCCAGGAACGTATTGCCGCCCTGGTCAACGATCCGGCCAATCAGGCCATCATCCGACGAGACACGCCGCGCCATTGGCGGCGCTGTGGCGGCTATAACCTGGACCGTCTGACGGACGGCTCCGACCTGTCATTTCAGTGGCCGTATGACGGCCGTTTTAATCTGGCTAAACTCATCTGCGGCGCAGAAGGCACGCTGGGCTTCATGACGGAAGTCACGCTGAACCTTGTGGAAACACCGGCGTACACCGGTCTGGCCGTCATTCACTTCGACGAACAGCGCGCCGCGCTGGAAGCCGTGCCCATCATTCTGGAAGTGGAACCCAGCGCCATTGAATTGATGGACCACTACGGCCTGGCGCTGGCCCAGGGCGTGCCCGCCTTCGCCCGCCTGATGGCTGGTTTTGTTCAGGGCAGCCCCAACTGCATCCTCGTTACCGAGTTTTATGGCGCAACCGAAGCGGAGATAGCCGGGAAGTTTGCCCAACTGCGCGCCCACTTGCCCCGACGGGGGATACGGCCGTCGGCCATCACCTTCCTCACCGATGCTCAGGCTGTGCAAAATGTCTGGCGGGTGCGCGAAGGCGGCCTGGGCGTGCTGATGAGTATGCGCGGCGACGTGAAACCTTTGCCCTTCATCGAAGACGCGGCCGTGCCGGTGGAGCATCTGCCCGACTACATCGGCCGTCTGGAAGATTTTTGCCTGACGGAACTGGATACCAAAATGGCTTACTACGCCCACGCCAGCGCCGGCTGCCTGCACGTGCGGCCGCTCATCAACGCTAAATCGGCCCAGGACGTGGCAAAACTGCCGCAAATCATGGCGTTTGCCGTGGAACTGCTGGGCGAATATAGCGGCGTGCTGTCCAGCGAGCATGGCGACGGTAAGTCGCGCAGTTGGCTCAACGAGCGTTTTTTTGGCGCGGAATTGTACGGCCTGTATCGGCAGGTGAAAGCCATTTTCGACCCCGACAACATCTTCAATCCGGGCAACATCGTGGATGGACCGGCGATGACCGACAATTTGCGGTATGGGGCGGCGTATCGCCCGCTGCCGATGCAAACCCTGCTCGATTTTCGCGCCGACCAGGGTTTCCACCGGGCCATAGAGATGTGCAACGGCGCGGGCGTGTGCCGCCAGAAAAGCGGCACGATGTGCCCCAGTTTCATGGCGACCCGTGAAGAGGCGCACAGCACGCGGGGCCGGGCCAACGCGCTGCGGGCGGCGCTGTCCGGCGGGCTGCCGGCCGGGTCGTTTACCGGGCCGCAGGTCTATGAGGTGCTGGATTTGTGCGTAAGCTGCAAGGCGTGCAAAGCGGAATGCCCGTCGTCGGTGGATATGGCGCGAATGAAGGCGGAATTCTTGTACCAGTACCACCAGGCGCACGGGCTGCCGCTGCGCGACCGCTTTTTCGCCCACGTTGGCGATTTGAGCCGCCTGGCGAGCGGCCGCGCTGCGCCGTTGACGAATTGGGCGCTGGGCAATGGGCTGGTGCGGGGGATGATGAACCGGGTTTTGCGGCTGGCGGCAGAACGGCCGTTTCCCCCCTTCGCCAGGCAGCCATTCGACCAATGGTACAGTCGGCAGGCACAGGAAAAAGGAGAACGGCCGTCGCTCATCCTCCTCACCGACATCAGCCACGCCTACAACGAACCGGCCACGGCGCAGATGGCCGTGCAGGTATTGTCGGCTGCCGGTTTCCACGTCATCGCGCCGCCGCTGCACGATTTGGGCCGGGCCGCCTTTTCCAAAGGGCATCTGAAGCGGGCGCAGGCTCTTGCCCGGAGCGCTCTGGCAGCTCTGGCGCCTTACGCGCAGGCCGGTTTGCCCATCGTTGGGCTGGAGCCGAGCGACGTGTCTATGCTGCTTGACGACTATGCCGCGCTGCTGCCGGATGACGGCCGTGTGCCTCTGGTGGCCGCGCAAAGCCAAAGTTTCGAGGAATTTATGTGGCGGCAAATGCAGGCAGGAGCGCTGGGCGGGTTGTTCGCGCCGCAAACCGGACGCATATTGCTGCACGGCCACTGCCACCAAAAGGCGCTCGGCGGGACGCGCCCCGCCGAAGAACTGCTGACTTATCTGGGCTACGCAGTGACCGAGGCTCGTTCGGCCTGCTGCGGTATGGCCGGTTCCTTTGGCTACGAGGCGGAGCATGAGGCCATCTCGCGGCAAATGGGCGAACTGAAGCTACTGCCGACCGTCCGCGCCCAATTGGCCGATACGCTCATCGTGGCTGCCGGGATGAGCTGCCGCGAACAAATCCAACATGGGGCGCAGCGCACGGCCGTTCATCCGGCCGTCGTCCTCTATCAGGCGTTGGGGCGGAAGGGGGATTGAAGATTGAAGATTGAAGACTGGAGATTGGAGATTGGAGATTGATTCTTCCCCAATCGTCGATCTTTAATCTTCAGTCTTTAATCTTCCTCTCCACCTCCTGGTCTATGCGGCGGAACTGCCAGGTCCAGCGGGCGTTGTAGAGGAACTGGCGCAGGTCGAAGCGGTTGTCGTCGGGCGAGTAGGATTCGGCGTGGTAGGCGGGCGTCAGCACGGTGGCTTTGTGGCGGTTGATGGCGTAGGTGCGGAAGAAATGTTTCACTTTGGCGGCCACTTCTTCGGGTGGCAGATGGTCCCACTCCAGCGCTAACTTCTCGTACATTGCCAGCGGGCCGCAGCGCTGGATTTTGCGCAGCCGCCCGAAGTGGCTCAGTTCCTCGTAGGTCATGCCCATGTCGGCTTCGTCTAGCTGAGAATAGGTGGCGGTGATGGGTTCCAGTTCGGCCGTGGGTTGGGCGTTGACCACGTCTTGCAGCGTCGTATAGCCGCGTGTTTCCGCCGCCCAGCGCAGGAAGCGGCGCAAATCCACCTTGCTGATGCCGCCGATGGGGTTGATGTCGGCGCTGCTGCAATCGTATTTGGTCAGGTAGCCGCGCAACGCCTCATCCACGTTGCCCGTGCCCAAGACGAGCAGGGAACCGGCACGGCCGTTCACCCACAACAACAATTGCGCCAACAAATAAGACAACACCATGCGCTCGCGGGCCTGGATGTTTTGTAGGGCCAGGTTTTCCGCCGCCGAACCACCATGCACTTGAAAGCGCGGCGTCTTGCCGGTGACGCTGGTGAAGAGTTTTTGCACGGCCGTGATCACCCCATCAATCTTGATGTCCAGATGCGACGCGCCGATTTGCGCCGCCAGCTTTTTGGCGCGCTGCCGGGTGGTTGGGGAGCTGTTTTTGGTTCCCATGTAGCAGGTGTAAAGGATGCGCCCGGCAAATTCGGCGGGGTCGGTGGGCAGATAATCGTCGCCTGCCCCGGCGATGCGGCGGGCGTCGGCGATGACCTGGGCATTGCCGGCCTGGGCTTCGGCGGCGACTATCTGGCAGAGGATGCCCACCTGCGCGGCCACCGAGGCGCTGTCCGCCCCGCCGGACAGGGGAATGAAAAAGCCGCTCATCCCCGACCGGCGCAGATAATCCCACAGCCAGCAGGCCGGGCCAAAGCCAATCTCCTCCTCTGGTGTGTGGTAACGTACTTCGATGGCCGCTGACGGTTTACGATTGCCGTCGGCCGCGCCATGCGTCAGGTCAAAATCTACCACAATGCGCGGCACGGGGACCGCTGCGCTGGCCTGCACCTGGCGGCTGCCGATGGCTCCCCGGTAGGAGCGCACGTCTTCCAAGTCCACTGTGGCCGTGACCACTTCTACGTCACGCGGCGAAAATTGCGAACCCTGGGCGACGATACGGCCGTTCACCGCAATCAGCGCGCAGCCGTCAAAATAGAGCCGCCCGCCGTCGCAGCCCTGTTGGTTGGCGTAGAGGTAAATGCCGCCGCCTTTGGCCGTGGCGTTCTGGATCAGGTCAATGCGGCGGTGGAGTTTGCGCAACTCGTGGTGGCTGCCGGAGCCGTTGGCCAGGATTTCTACGCCGTCCAGCCCCAGATAGACGTTGGGGCTGTCTACGGCGAACAGTTCTTCGCAGGTTTCGGCGGCCAGCACGGTGTCGCGGGTGGCGATGGCCGCGTCGCCAAAGGGCACGGTTTCCTGGCCGGTGATGGCCCGGATGGAACGCGGCAGGGCGAATGCTTCGACGGTGCGTGGGTGCTGCCAGGGGGCGAACCAGCGCGGCTCGCGGTAGTTGCCATCGTCGGCCAGGATCATTTTGGGGCGGATGAGGTGGATACGGCCGTTCAAAACCAGCACCCGGCAGTTATAGCGCACGTTCTGGTGCATCACCGGCATCCCCACATCGCAGAGGATGTCGTGGGTCAGGTCGCCGGCGAGTAGTTCGGCCAGGCATTCCCAGGAATGGCGCAAGGTGTCGCCTTCCAGAAAGGCGTCTTCGCAGCCGTAGCCGGGGATTTCCAGTTCCGGCCCCAGGCGGTACCTGGCCCCGGCGGTCTTCGCCTGCCGGATAGATTCGGCGATGCGCTGCAAGTTGCCGTCAAAATCCAAAGCCCATTGGTTCAGGTTACAGGTTGCCAGGGTGGTCAGTTGCATAAGCGTATCCTTCTCTTAG